>CAZKDW010000040.1:0-10966 GCA_964551625.1 uncultured Thermotogae bacterium
AACATCGAATGTGTACCAATCCAGTTCCCCAGGATATTCTAGCTCTCCCGACACGCTGAGTGTTGTGAAGGGCTCAGAAACCGTCCCAAGGATGTCGGCATCCGTTTGCGCAGCAAGGGGCAGCGCGATTCCCAAGAACAACATGACGACCAAGGGCACTCTCAAACAATCCGCTCTCATAACCATCGCCTCCTCCAATCAGATATCCATCCTATTGCAATCCAAATCCTAAGGTAGCACCCAAAGCCGGCAGTATCGGGAGCAAAGCCATCCCCAGAAATTCAGTCCACCCCTCGGGAATTCCGATCACGTACAGAAGGGGTTCAACAAAGGCACTGGCAAGACCTCCGATCATTCCACCGAGGATACTGCCCGTGATACTGCCTTCGATACCCCATATTTTGCCCGCTGCCAACACTCCGGCAGCAGCCCCTAATCCATCGAAGACAGTCAGGCTCCCGATGACAAGTGCCGTCTTTCCCAAGCCCGATTCAATCTGCGGCCCAATCTCAGCAATCGCCGTGATCGCTACTGCCGCTCCTGCTACGCCACCTAAGGTCGCAAAGCCGAATTGACCAGCTCGCTGTCCCAGCGAAGTAGCAGCACTTGCAGTACCACAGACCAGCAAGGCGATAAGAATCGTATTGAGGAACAATTTCATGTCCAACCTCCCTTTCCCACCCGTGAGAATTACTGACGTGTCCATCAGATGTTGATCCGGGTTCCGACAGAAATCTCTAGGAAGTTTTCGCCCCAGGCATCTCGAAGTGCCGCCATGGCCTCGTCTCCTGAGCAGTGGCACGCACCCACTTTTCGAACCCCCTGGTTCGTTAGCTGTGCGATCACGCGCTCGATCTCATCTGCCTTGCGATTGAACAAATGGAACCCGCCTAGCACGAGAGCCATGGGGGCCCCGGCAAGTTCCGTGGCTCGTTTAACCAGTTTCTCGATGCCCATGTGAGCACATCCAGTGACTAGACACGGTCCATCATCTCCTTCAATTAGCAAGGCCTGCTCGGGGATCTCCCGTCCCATTTGCCCAATGGATCGAATGCCAGGAACGATATCAGTGGAGGACTTGACTGCATGCAAGTTAATTCCCGACCGCCGAACAGAGTCAAATCGCCGGGCAAAGGCTTGCGGCACATAGAGATGCAATCCCTGGTGCAACACCGACGATACGGCGCCAATGTGATCGCAATGGTCGTGCGATAAGGCCAGAGCGACGACTGACTCTAGATTAATGTCCAGAAGGCTTGCGTTATGTTCCAACACGAGCTTGTCTGCCCCAGTATCAAGCATGGCTGTGGCTCCGTCTGTACGGATCGATGCGGAGAATCCCCAGCCAGCGCGAAGATCGCCTGATGCTCGATTGTCGTAGAGAATCGTTATTTCAGTCATCTATTCAATCCTTTCGTATGTCCGTTCAGTTACTCAAATAGCGACAGGCCAAGTGTCCAATCCATTCCTATCTCAGCGCGAATGCCAGCATCTCCAGCACCGATGAGACCATAAGCCGTCAATGCGTTGGCTCGCATCTCCAACCGAACATCGAAGCCGAACCCGAATGCCGGCAGCAGAAACACCTGAGCCTGGACACCCGCTCGCAAGGCTACGGGACTGTCCACGAACACAGGAAGGATAGATCGAGCATCTAGCACAACCATCCAATTCGTCAGAAACTCCCCACTTGGGAAGCTCCATCTCGCATCCATGTTCGAGTCAGCAATCAAGTCCAATGTGGCATCCCACAGTGTCGGAATGCCCCATGCCGCTTGAGCATCCACGGCTCCGATCAACACGTGACCCCATCCGGTTGAAGGAACCCACAGCGGGCCCCATCCAATGCTACCTTCGAGCGACATCCAAGGAGTCGTCAGTATCATCCAGAGAGGAGGATGCAACTCCAAATACCCACGAAGCGCTGTTAGCGACCATGGTGTCAGCGACAGCTCAGTATGGACGATCGCCGACCACCAATCGAAGGTCAGCCCCGTCTCCAATGACTGGGTTGCAGCGAATGTTGGAAGCACTGTAAATTTCGTCAGGCTATCCGTAAAGAATGGATCGACACCAAATGACAAGCCCAAACCAGTCATTACTAAGCCTCCTGGAGCCAGGGCAGTCGCGCCGATCGTGATCATGAAATCATCCTGTGGAGCAGCAGCGACTTGAGGACTGTCTCCAAACGGCCAGCCGCGGCTGCTGTCGCCATTGGAGGCGGGTGGATTCTGCAGAGCAAGTGCGGCTGGAACACATATACTCAGCAAGCTAAGCAATAGAACGACAACAAAATGGATCCTATTCATGATATCCCCCTCGACATTCCCAACTAACTCCCGGAGAGAAAGCAGCGAATGCGTCTCTAGTTCTAGCCCGTTCTTGCCATGAAGATCAAATCCGTCTAGCCTGGCTCATCAGAAGGAGAGTGAGATGAAACAACTGAGAATAGCGGGATGGATAGGATTATTGCTTGTCATGATCATGGCTGGAGACGTGGTTCAGGCTCAAGACGACTTCCACCTGGATGCGCCATTCGGAGTGCGTGCCATCAAGTTGTTGGCCGAGGGCTACATCAAAGGACTGATTGACTCGATGCATGTGATGACGGCATCAGCGAATCTTCAAACCGGAGACTGGAATCAGATGGAGACCCTGCTGGCTCAGTTTGAGGAATCTGAGCTTTCTTACAACGCCTGGTTCCTCACGGCGGATGGAAGCTACTACAAGGTAAGCACGGGATTGGCGGCCTCCAATTTGTCTGATCGCGACTACTACACGCAGGTCATGGCCGGCGAAACAACGCTGGGCGACCTGCTAGTCAGCCGCTCTACAGGACGCAAGTCAATGATTCTGACAGCGCCCATCTACAACGGACCTTCAGTAATCGGCGCACTGGGTGTAACGCTGTATCTGGATGATTTCAGTACGCTCCTCAATGATCAACTTCTGCTGCCTGAAGGCGTCGGCTTTTACGCATACCGCAACGAGGATCCCACCATTTGCATGCATGCCAATTCAGATCTGCTGCTCGAGCCACTAGCTCTTGCAGGAATCAACCTCGCACCTGGAGGCATTGTCGTGTCCGATTTTCTTGGATGGACGTTTCTCCTGGGTACGATTGAGTAGGTCAACGTCATAGGATGAATCAAGCCGAAAGGGATGCGTGCAGCTCAGAATTTGCTGATATCATGGCCCCTTAAGGAATGTGAGTTCTGCCAAGCGCCTTGGCTGTTAAGACAAGGGTGCGCATCATGATGCCTCTGTTTGGTGGACCAATCCACAACTCGCGTATGATTGAAGACGATCGTCTTCAATCCATCAAGGAGGGCATATGGATCATCCGCTGAATGTTCTAGTCTATTTGCGAGAATCAGACATGCGCTATCGTCAGCGATTGATTGACTCAGATTCCGTTCGATACACGTTCTGCAAGTCCGAGAATGAGGTTCGCAAAGCCCTCGTGGATGCCGACATCATCCTTGGCTCGATTAGCTTCCCCGCGCACTTGCTGTCGCTGGCAAAGCACTTACGCTGGATCCAAGTCACGGGTGCTGGCGTTGACGCTTTCTTGGCCAAGCAATCACTTCCTGATGGCGTGCTGCTTACACGCGCCGACGTCTCGTTTGGCGATCAGATAGGGGAATACGTGATCGGCCATCTTCTCTCGCTAACCCAGAGGCTACGTGATGTGCATCACCATCAAGCCAAGCGCGCCTGGCACCCTCTTGAAGTTGAGTTTCTCAAGGGGAGAACGATGGGAATTGCAGGAACTGGGTCCATTGGACAAGCGATCGCAGTCCGTGCGCGTGCCATGGGTATGCGCCTTCTTGGATTTGCCAACACAAGTCGCGAAATCCAGGGCTTCGAATCCGTTTATGGCTCCGCTCATCTCGCCCTGTTCCTCTCTCAGCTGGATGCACTCGTCATCTGCCTTCCACTGACCGAGCACACGCGCGGGCTATTGGGATCAGAAGAGCTTGCCATGCTGAAGGAATCGGCAATCTTGGTCAATGTTGCCCGAGGTGCCATTGTGGACGAGGCCGCACTAATCGATGCACTGCAGCATCAGCGCCTAGGTGGAGCCATTCTCGACGTATTTGAGCGCGAGCCACTGCCAGCAGAGAGCCCGCTTTGGGGGTTGGAGAATGTGACGGTGACCTCGCACCATTCTGGACTCAACATCCCAGACGACATCATCACATTCTTCTTGGAGAACTTCGCTCGGTTTCAGTCCGGAGATTCGATGAATGGCCTGGTTGATGTAGCAAGAGGCTACTGACAGGAACCCCTGAGAAAGATCCTGTTTCGCATAGAGAGCACCATTGTGGTTGCGTTAGGCTCTGTAAGAGGACCCGCCCAATGTCCATTCGCCACGGAGAAGGAATTTCGCTATTGTGTTGATCCGACCAATCTTCTACAGTTCTAGCGAATGCATGGAAGGGGGAAATCATGGGACGAACGATTCTCTACATTCTAATCGGTATCTCTGTCGTCGTAGCATTGGCAGTGTTGATGCTCTTCACGCCAATCGCTGATGCCACGGATGAAATCGCTATCATACCTGAGACAGCGGAGGCAGTGCCTGCCATTGCCGTCCCCGCAGAAGTAGAACCTATCGTATCTGAGGAGCCTGCAGTCTCCGACCCCACCGAAGAGCCCGTTGCTGAATCTGCAGAAGAAATCACATCGCCCGTTATTACAGACATAGCCTATGCAATCGACGGGGTAATCGTCACTGGCGAATATCCGCACAAAACGACGATAGCCGGCGTCGATGTCTATTGGGCCAACGATGATCAACGCCTTCGTATCGGGCTTGTCGCGCCGGGAACGGGATATGTTTCCATTGGCCTCGACCCCGAACGCCAGATGGAGGGAGCAAATATCATCATCGCTGCGATGCACGAGGGAGAACTGACGATCCGTGATGACTACGGTCACGAGCCGCTTGCACACATCGAAGACACAGTACGCGGAGGGCAAGACAATATCATCGACGCAGCAGGCAATGAGTGGCCTGATCAGACAGTGGTGGAATTCATCATCCCATTGGATTCCGGCGACGCCATGGACAAGCCACTGGTAGCGGGACACGAGTACACGATCCTCGTTGCCTATCACAGCATGCTGGACAGTTTCTCGAATCGCCATACGCGTCGAGGATCAGGTTTGATGCAACTCGATCTTCCTTAGCGGGGGTAGATCCTTTCCCTATTTGGCGCCCCATCCGATTTCGACTACAGTGCAGCAGAGTAAATCACCGCGTAAGGAGGCCAGCCGATGTGGGCCATCGACCGATCTGATTTGATCATTCTTGGAGTAGCTTTGGGGGTTCTCGCGCTGGTTGGGCTCACGCTCTTGTTCTCTCCTGCCGGTCAACTCGCGCCCGTCAGCCCATCGAACCCCACTGTGGGAATATCACAGCCAACACCTGCTCCCGTTCAAGCTGAACCAGTCGCTGAGATCGTTACCCCAGTACCTGAGCCAGCGCCTGCTCCCGTTCCAGTTTCTGTAGCTGATGATGAGATCTCCTCATCAACGCCTATCGTCGATGGGATCATCCATACGGGTGAGTATGCCCATGCCATGGAGGCTGATGGCTTCCGCGTCTATTGGACCAATACTGCCACTGTGCTGCGCATGGGACTTTTCAGCCCAGGAACTGGATATGTAGCCATCGGACTGGACCCAGACCGACGCATGCAGGGCGCTAATTTCATTCTGGGCGCTGTCAGAAATGGGCGAACAGAAGTACGAGACGACTACGGAACCGGATTACTCAGCCATAGTGCGGATATCGACAACGGAGGCTCATCCAATATCTTGGCCTATGCCGGGCGCGAGCTAAATGGACAGACAACGATTGAATTCATCATTCCATTAGATTCAGGGGATCCCCTGGACAAACCTCTCGAGCCAGGGAATACCTACGAGATTCTGGTTGCCTTTCACGACACAGACGACAGTTTCTCTGCCCGCCACTCACAGCGCGGTTCTGGCGAACTCAGACTCGACATGGCTCCGTAGGCGCAGAGAAGATTAGCGGCAGCTAGCAGGATTCTGGATGAAGGGAAGCGGTCCCTTGTTCGGGGATCCCGAGCAGCTGATCTATGAACGTTCTTCCGACGATACAAAGTCGTGGATCGTGTCCAATTGCATCTCGCTGTAACATTGTTACAATAGCCCCATGAGTAGACTTATAGGAATCATCTTTGGTGTCATTGTCGCCGCGGTCGTACTGTCGCTTGTCTTCACATTGCTGTGGTGGCTCTTTGTCGTCGCTGCGATTGTCGCTGTTGCCGGTCTTGTTTGGCGTGCAGTAACACAACGATAGACAGTAGGCAACAATTTATCTTCATAGTCACGTGCCTCAGTTCGGCTTCGCCGTTCTGAGAATGCTTGTCATCCCGCAATGCAGCAGAAATTAGAGTACTGCGGGCCTCGCTTCAGTTCCGTTCTAGTAGCCTTCAGACAACTAGGGTATCGGCAATTCGCCGGTGCAGTCATGCTCGGCATCAAGCGAACCAAAGCAAATGGGATAATTAGCAGCCATCCACTGCGAGATACCTCCACCCATATCATAGACCTGCTCAAAACCAAGTTCTTCCATCATCTGATAAGCCTGCCCCGTCCGGTTCCCCGTGCGACAATAAATCAGATAGACCCGATCTCGCGAGAGTGCGGCCAAGTCGTCCCCAAATGTGTCACTGTAAAAATCGAGACTGATAGCTCCAGACAGATGACCCGCTTCCACTTCCGCCGCTGTTCGAATATCGAGAAGGACAAGTCTTGGGTCGCTCTGAAGAGCGACAAGCACATTCGCCGATTGCTGGATACTGATCAAACCATAGTCTGGCAGGGGATTGCCAACATCGTTGATCGCGCCTACCGATTGAGGGGCTAGACAGCCTGTCGCGACAACAGCTGCCAGCATAGAAACTGACACCAAGCCAAGAACCTTCATTCGAATCCTCATACTCGTTCCTCCTTAACAAACAATCGTAGAGTCATCGAGTTTGAGCATTGGGTGTGAAGTCAGATCAAAGGACCTGTGAGGGTTTTGTGGGCTCGCCAGTAGCCACATCCTCACGCGCTTGTAAGAGCAACGTCCACCGCCATTCCACAAGACATGTCAGCAGCAAATCTAATCATGGAGCTCTTCTACGAGCAAGAGGCGGCCCTGGATCTCGCGGATGACAACATCCTCGTTGGAAGCAATAGCATCTCCGTTTCGACTGCGCGCAGCCCAGATTTCACCATCGATCTTGACCTGGCCGTCAGGAGCTAGCGGAGCAAGCGTGTGTGCCGTCTTTCCGATCAAGGACCACGCCCCGTGATGAGGGCGCTTCTTGAGGATTCGCTTCACGAAGAACAGGTAGAATAAGACGGATGTGAGAATCTTCCCCAGAGGCAGCAAGAGCCAAAGCCACAGAGGTACATGAGTGAGCCACTCCGCAATCGCCAGCCCCGTCAGGACAAGACAAACCTCAATCCCTTCTCTGATGAAGTAGACGCGGGCACTTGAATCATCCCGCTTCGGCTTGCGCTTGGTCGAATTCATAAACTTAGCTTATCGAAGATATCGAAGAAAGATCGATCCCATCGGGATAATCAGCAGGTCATCGGAGATCCTTCCCAACGGGTGATCTAGCACTGTCGTGTCCGTGATGACTGGCTGAAATGTGAGTCGAGGTTGGAGGCTCGCCCCGTCTGTCAGCTTGACGTCGGCAGCCAGATGAACCGTGGGCAGCTCGGCCAGCGGAAGCAGCTTCCATCCATCGAGTTGATTGGCAAGCGTAAGTAGCGGGAAGGACACAGCCGTTTCCGCCCAGAGTTCAGGATAGAAGTACGTTCGTGCAGATGCACAGGCATAGGTTCCCAGGATTGGCAATTGCAGCTTCAGTTCTTGAGAGAAGGGCCAGAGCACAGTGAAACCAAATCCTGCCTTCAGTGGGTCAGTGATTTGATGATTGAATTGAGCACTGGTGCCAAAACTCGATGGTCCGGAATCCACCATCGCGATCAGATCGATCGTGTTCTCAGAATCCAGTCGGAGTGTTCCGCCAAATGAGAGCGTCATGTCGAGAACGCGGCGGCCGTCTACAGACTCGACTGAAGGGATTACGTGAAATCCGAGGGAGAACGAATCTATCTGAACAGCCAAGGCGCCTGAAGAACAAAGGAAGAAACAGATCAATGCTACAGCTCCAGCGATTCTCATAAATCCCCCTTCATCTAGGAACTTCTGCATGACGATGAGTGCTCGTCTTGCGGTCACTTATTGTCGTATCGTACTGTTTTTCTACACCCAAAGGCAGGTTCAGTGTCCCTGAAAAGCCATCTCCTGTTGCCCGTCTTCACAATGATACGTCATCTAACTCACTGCCAGACTGCAGATAGGGAACGAAACTTCCAAATTACTCTCCACGTGTTGTAGAATCGCCTAGTCACTAGAAGGAAGGAGAGTGTCGTGTCAGGAGTAACGTTTCTCGGTATCTTGGTCGTCGGAGCAGTGGTCGCTGCAGGCTTGTGGTTCGGTGCTCAACGCAAGAAGGAGCTTGCAGCCTGGGCCAGCAACGCAGGCCTCTCATTCTCGTCTAGACCTGATCGAAGTTTCGACAATCGCTATCCGCAATTTGGCTGTCTTCGCCGTGGCCATAGCCGCTACGCGTACAACGTGGCATCAGGCACCTGGAAAGGCAGATGGCTGGAAGCATTCGACTATCGATATGTAACTGGCCACGGGAAGAATCGTTCAACCCATACGTTTTCAGCCATCATCATCCGGACCGACGTTCTGCTAAAGCCGCTCCACATACGATCGGAGAATGCATTCGACAAACTGACCGAGTTCTTTGGGGCCGATGACATTGATTTTGAGTCAGACCAATTCAGCCGAGAATTTTACGTCAAGAGCCCGGACAAGAAGTGGGCCTATGACGTTCTGCATCAACGCACAATGGAATTCTTGCTGAGCCAGCCAAAATACTCCATCGAGTTTGGCACGCAAGACATCATCTGTTGGCGCAATCGTCGATTCAACTCTCAGATGAGGGAAAGCGCTATAGAAGTCGTTGAAGGAATATTGGACCGATTACCCGAATACCTCGTTCGGGAACAAACGAAAGGAGCCACATGATCCCTATTTACGTAATTCTCGGAGCCATTGCTCTGGTTCTTATCTGGGCAATCGGCATGTACAACGCGCTCATCCGCACGCGACTGCATGTTAAGGAAAGCTGGTCGGCAATCGATACGGAGCTCAAACGCCGTTATGACCTAATCCCAAATTTGGTGGAAACAGTCAAGGGCTACGCAACGCACGAATCAGATACGTTGGAAGCCGTCATCCAGGCACGCAACAACGCCGTCGCTTCAACAGGCAGCCCTGGGCAGCAAGCTCAGGATGAGAACATGCTCGTGGGAGCCCTTCGGCAATTGTTTGCCGTTGTCGAAGCTTATCCCAACCTCAAGGCCAACGAGGGCTTCTTGCAGATGCAGCAGGAACTCACTGTGACTGAAGATCGCATTCAGGCATCGAGACGCTTCTACAACGCCAATGTGCGTGAACTAAACACGAAGATTGAGGTTTTCCCATCCAACATGATTGCTTCGATGTTTGGCATCAGCCAAGCTGAATTCTTCGAAGTCGAAGATGCTGCTCAGAGGGAAGCACCAAAGGTGAACTTCACAGCCTAGAGATCACGCATGATCTAATGCAGCATCAGACTTACAGTCTGGTGCTGCTCTCTCTCTGGGATGAGTTCTCAAACGTGAGCCAACTGCATCCCATCTTTGGAACAGGCAAGTCTGTGCAATCGCCGCCTAGGGTGATTTTGGTTCCGTCATGCTGTTGCCAGGATTATCGCCTACACTCAGCTAGTGGAGGTCATCATGATGAGCGAAGACTATCATCTGGAGATTGACGAATCAGTGGATCCTTGTCCGGCGATGTTTGCCTTGATTTGGGCTGAGGGCATCCCCCCTCCGACAGCGCCACCTCATCCGCCAACGTTTCTCAACTTGCTTCTCAAGGCAACCGTGGATGTCGGAGAGGAAGCTGTGCCATCCTCCGTGCGCCAACGCGTTCGCAAGATACTGCGCCACGGGAAGTACAAACCGTCAGGACGCAGCAAGCCGGCAAGTGAGTTCTTGTTGAGGGCCGCGCTGAGCGAATCCTTCCCTTTGGTCAATGGGCCTGTCGATGTCAACAACGCCATCAGTTTGGAGTCCGGGTTCCCGGGTTCCATTTTCGACGTTGCGCTTTCGGGAAAGCGGCTGCTCATTCGCCGTGGGCTTCCCGAGGAAGCGTACGTATTTAACCCCTCGGGCCAAACGATTGATCTTGAGGACCTCTTGCTCGTCTGTCGCAAGACGCAAGATGGATGGGAAGCCTGCGGCAATCCAGTTAAAGATGCCATGACTACAAAGATTTCTGCGATAACCACGGATGTGGTCGCCGTTCTCTATGTACCTGTTGATGAGCCTGCGGCTTCTGTCGAGGCATTGGCACAGCGCTACGCGACACTCCTGGCTGACCATTGCGGAGCTGCTAACTCAGGATACCGCATGATTACGCCGGCTGTCACCAACTGACAGCTCTATGCGTTTGCTGTATAGCTTTCCCAATGGATTCGCGATCCCTCATACTGCGTTCGCGGTTTCTTCTCCTCTGAGGGGATGCCCACAGGGATGAGAGCAAAGAAGTACAGATCTTCTGGAAGGGCGACGACATTGCGTACAGATGCTTGAAGTTCGTCTGTCATACCGCACCACGTCGCACCCAATCCAAGATGAGCCAACGCAAGTAACAGATTCTCTGTTGCTGCAGCCATATCCTGATCAAACCAGCGATAGCCTTCCTTCGCTCCAAACGGGAGGATGACAGCGCCTGCCTTCTCACCAAAAGAGGCATATGGATGAGCGCTGCAAACGGATCGTACTGTCTCAGGTTCGGTTACAA
>CAZKDW010000041.1:0-10828 GCA_964551625.1 uncultured Thermotogae bacterium
GAGCTCTGCGGTAAGATTCTTGGAACCAAGGTTTGATGCTAGAGACAAAGCACTTTGGCATTCAGCTAAACTGTGGCGAGGCTCGCTCGAACCAGCTCGCAAGAACCAGGATTGCAAAAGGGGACCCCATGACCAACTACGCACTTCGACAACAGCACCTGCTAGAAACCCTCAAGACAGATGCCTTCATCGCCGTCAATTGGGAAGATTCAGATCCCGTTTCTCTTCGTTACTTAACGGGATTCACCGGTGAGGGTTCCTTGATCATCTCCCCAGATCACGTCGTATTGCTCACTGATTCGCGCTACACAGAACAAGCGACGCAAGAGACAGCCGATCTCCAGATCAAGGAAGGCCGCGGCTGGGATGTAAAGGGTCTGTTTGACGCACTGACTGCGCGGAATCTGGCATCCTGCACATTCGCCTCTGCCCGCGCCAGCGTGTATTGGCTGGAAGAGCTGACGAAGCTTGGCACCCTGAAATTAAACTCCCAACGAGATCCCGTCGCCCAGCTGCGTCGGATCAAATCGAATGATGAACTCGATCACTTGCGAGCTGCTGCAAAGATCGCAGATGATGCGCTGGCCGAGCTTGTTCCGTGGATCAAGGTTGGAATGAATGAAGCTGAAATTGCGCTGCAACTGGAAATGCTCATTCGGCAAACGGGCGCGGAGGGCTTGGGCTTTGACGTCAATGCATCTGCTGGCCCCAATACGGCCCTGAACCATTACAGCCCGTTTCATCATCCGGCAGCCATCAAGCCAGGAGACCTGCTGCTATTCGATTTCGGGACGAATGTGCATGGATATCGATCAGACATGACGCGAACATTTGTGGTCGGCGAGCCTTCGGCCAGAGATATAACAATCTACAACACCGTGCTGAATGCCAACTGCCGCGCGATCGAAGCCGTTCGTGCAGGGAAGACGGGCGTCGAAATCGATGCAGTCGCCCGAGACTTGATCGTCGAAGCGGGATTCGGCAAAAACTTCGGCCATGGCTTAGGTCACGGAATCGGCTTGGAAGTTCATGAAGCTCCAGGACTCTCTCCCCTCAGCAAAGACACGCTGGAACCGGGCATGGTTGTGACTGTGGAGCCTGGCATCTACTTCACGGGCGAGGGTGGCGTGCGAATCGAGGACGATGTCGTTGTCACAGAAACGGGATGCGAGATCATCACAGCATTCCCGAAAGAGGAGCTGATCTCTGTTGGCTAAGAACCCATCGCTTCATGCTATCGCATGGCTTGTCGCAGGGATCCTGCTATTGGCACTCGCTGGCTGTGATCTTGTCCAACGCGGTCCAACAGCGGACTTCTCGCTTTCGCCTGTCGTCGTTTATGCAGGCGAGACGTTTGAGTTGGATGGATCCGTGTCTCTGGGCAGCGCATCCATCGTCTCTTACAACTGGGCATTCAGCGATGGCCAAGACCTCGTCGGACAGCAGGTCAATGCATCGTTCCCATTTCCGGGAACCTACTCGATCACCCTGACGATTGAGGATGCCAATGGCAACCTGGACAACGAAACACATCAGGTGGTCGTCTATGCGCGAACAGGCACCGTGCTCCTGGATGAAGAATTCGCTGAAGGCGACATGGCCTTGGCTCGCTGGGTCTTGGATCCCACATGGGCCTCTGCAGATGATGGCGAAATCGATTTCATCTTAGGAGCACCTGGGAATGCTCTGTACGTTCATAGCTCAGCCACTCGCTGGCATCGCCGCTATCATGCGATCGAATTACCACCACTGCGTGTCGGCCAGAAAGCCGTCTTCTCTTGCCGCATTATGGCACTACGCAATCAAGATCTTCATACGTTCTTATTCGCCCCTGCTCGGGCAGACTTGGGTTCCCTCGTAGGCTCGCTTCCCTACTACCTGTTCACCAATGAGAGCGGTGGATCCTATGTTCAGGTGCCAACGACGCTTGGCACGGATATCGGGCATCCAATAGGCTACCAACTTGAAGTGTATCGCTGGCACACGTATACGTTTGAATACAGTCAAGACTCATTCGAGCTTCTGATTGACGGAAGCTCCTGGTTTGAGGGTTCTCTGGACAACTCTCCGTTCTCCGATACCTCTGTCTGGATGATTCTCATTGGCGAGGAGAGCCTCACGGAAACCTGCAACGCCTACTTCGACAACATTCGCGTATCTATCGAAGAATAGGATTGGAACACAACCCAAGGCCCTACAGTTGCAGCAGGTTCTCTGAATCACGAAGATCAATATATCATGGTATTCGGTACGCTCGCCCTCTTTATCGTGTGGGTCGCATTGACGCGAACATTAGCAATGCCCTACGCCATCGCGGGGATTGTCAGCTCTGTGATCGTTGTCCTTTTTTGGCATGCGGCTATGCCCAAAGCCCCTGCATCGGTATACAAACTGATTCGACACCCGATTCGCCTTCTCCGATTCGTGCTTGCGCTGATGCGGCGGTTCGCTGTGTCCACGTTAACCACAAGCTGGCTCATTCTCACCGGCGGCGAAGAAGGGCGCATGATGGCCCTGCCCATACGAGTCAGTGATCCCCTCGCACGCTTCATCTTGCTAAACTCGATTACGCTAACGCCATCTACCATCTCTCTGCTCGCCGAGGATGACTTGCTTTATATCCATTGGCTACAAGCATCGGGTGGACACGGAAACTGGCGTGAGATTAAGGAAGACCTGGAAGCCCGCCTACACCATCTGTTTGAAGAGGGGTCACAGTGACCGTCATCACTGCGCTCGTCCTTTGTTCTCTCGTGCCGATTCTCGTCCTACTGTGGCGAGGTCCAACAGCATGGGATCGCCTGCTTGCCTACAATGCAGCCTCGAATCGAATCGTCATTGTCGTTTGCCTCGTTGCCATTGCGACGAGCGAGATCATCTATCTCGATGTCGTCGTCGGATACGCAGCCTTGAGCTTCCTGGGTGTAGTCATCATTTCGCGATTTCTCGAACGAGGAGGCGGACACCGATGACCATCGCCGCCTACATCATCATGGGAGCTGGCGCAGGCTTCGTGCTGATCGGATCGCTGGGTATGCTGCGTTTTCGCGATATCTACTCGCGTCTCCAGGCAAGCGGCGTTTCAGACAACGCCGGCCTGGGGCTGATTCTCATCGGCCTCATTGTGCATTCAGGCTGGGATCGACATGACATTACGCTAGTCCTGCTGCTGTTCATTATGCTAATCACCAACCCTATTGTGACACACAGTGTGGCGCGCAGTGCCTTTGTGCAGGGACACAGAGACGAGGGAGGCAAGCAGTGATCGCTCGCTGGATTCTCCTCGCCCTTCTCCCGGTCGTAGCCGTTATTGCGCTCTCTCAACCTCGAAGGCTGTCAGCCATCATTGGCATGGGCTTGTTCAGCTTGTTGCTGGCCGCCGTCTACCTCCTCATGCACGCTCCTGATGTAGCCATCACAGAAGCCACAATTGGTGCAGCACTTGTGACAGCCATCTATGTACTGGCCATTCGCAGAACGGGCAGGCTGATCGTCGTAGCTGACGAAGCACCTGGATTGATCGCGCGTGAAGGCAAACAGATCGTGGGGCTTGAGTATGACATCTTGGTCGGATTCGCTCGCGAAGTTGGATTGGATCTGTCCATTCAATTCGTTCCCCTACGCCGAGTGCGCTGGTTGATCGATCATCACGAAGCCGACATGGGAGCTGGCGGGATCATCCCGCTTGCAGTCGAAGCTAGCAATCTCATGTCAACACCCCAACACCTGGCATCAGGCGTGTATCGATTTACGGCAAAGAGTTTGCCTCGTGAGACAGCTAGGCCAGCTGGAATAGCTAAGATAGCTGAGACAGCGCCTGACTATGAAGGATATTTCTCAGACTTACTAACGCATGATCGAAATGGCACGCTGCCGACAGTCGCCACTTCACTCGACCTAGCTCGCGTCTTGGCTCTCGGACGTACGGGAGCTGTCCTTCATGGGCTCGATCGAATGGACGGTTCGTATGGGTATGCCTTTCTCATTGCCCAGAAGCGGGTGGAGCTTCAGAGGGATTATGCTGGATACTTGACCCGCTTGCGTGACTCAGGCCAACTCGAAACCCTCATCGGGAGACACTTCTCATGAAGAGAATGCACGTGCGCACACTGCTCGCAGTGGGAATTGTCGCTGCCTTTGCTGGCCTTGTGGCACTCAGCTATGTGCAGACAGCTCCCGATCCCGCTGATTCGCAATACTATCTTGCCCGGCCTCTGTCGGAAACGGGGGCGTCGAATCGCGTCGCCGGTATTTATCTGAACTATCGGTTAATCGATACGTTGCTCGAAGTGCTTGTCTTCTCAGTAGCCGTTCTTGGCGTACGCTATTATTTGCGGAAATCTGACAACATTGACCTGCCTGACTTGTCTGAGTCCGAGGTTGTTCAAACAGCGGTCAGCTTCCTCAGTCCGCTGGCGCTGCTCCTGTGTATGTTCTTTGCTATCTTCGGCCATATTTCACCGGGAGGCGGATTCGCTGCCGGCGTGATCGCAGCCAGCGCCTTGCTATACGTGGCCATTGCATACGGGATGACGGCGACAGAAGCACGATGGGATCCTCGCCGATTGGCGTTTGCCGAGAAGGCTATCTTACTGAGCTTGCTGATCTTCATTCTCGTGCCGGCGTTCGTTGGGAAAAGCCCACTAACCGATTTGCTGCCCAAGGGTACGCCTGGCGATCTTCTGAGTAGTGGATCCATCCTCATCTACAACATGCTCATCGCAGCGAAGGTTTTCATCGGTGCATGGCTGGTCATTGCCGCATTCGCGCTGCATCGAGGAGAACTCTAATGGCAGCTATTGTAGCTTTCATTCTATTCGGCATAGGGATTCTGGCACTCGTGCTTCGACGCGATCTCGTCATCAAATTGCTTGCCCTCGGTATGATCAATGCGGCGTCAATTCTGTTCTTCATCTCAATCGGCGATCGACAAGGAGCCCGATCACCCATTCAGCTTCCAGGCGATACTGCCATTCTGGTTGATCCACTGCCCCAGGCACTGGTGCTATCGGCCATTGTCGTCAACTTCGCCATTCTGGCGTTGGCTCTGGTATTCGTGATGATCCTGTGCGAGCGATACCACAGCACAGACTCCACACGGATCGAACAGGAAATTGCCCGAGAGATTGATGTAGAGGAGACGCCATGCCTCTGATTCTACTGCCACTGCTTCGTTTCGTATTCGCGATCCTTTCGATTTCATTTTCTCGTGCCCGCAAGGTATTCACCGTCGTCTCCCACCTGATCGACGCTGCTTTGCTAAGCCACCTTACCCTCTTACTCGTTCGGGGAACGCCCGAGTTGTTGGTTGTTGGGGGCGCACCTTCAGGCATCGGCATCTCTCTCATCGGCGATCAAATCGGGCTCACATTCGCTGTTCTTGCCTGGATTCTAAGTGTCGCGGTGTCTGCCTATACGTGGCAGGACAGATTGCGCCCCTATTTCTTCCTGTTGCTGAATCTGCTCATCGGCGCTTGCTACGCCCTCTCATTCACCACCGACTTGTTCAATGCGTATCTGCTGTTCGAGTTATCCACGTTAGTCAGCTTCCTGCTGGTTGGCTACCAACGCGAGCCACGCCAGATCTGGGCCAGCCTACATTACCTGGTGCTTTCGTCACTAGGAATGAGCATCTTCTTAGTGGGCATCGGCGTGACGTATGCCCATTGCGGCTCCCTTGATCTGACCATTCTCAAAGCCGCCGTCGCCTCCAATCCCAACGACTCTTGGGTACTGCTAGCAGGATCGTTATTGGTCGCCGGTGTTGCCGTGAAGGCAGGCGTATTCATCTTCTCCCTTTGGTTGCCTTCGGCGCATGCACGCGCCATGCCTGCTGTTTCCGCTCTGTTGTCAGGCCTCGTCATCAAGATGGGCGTCGTTGGCTTGTTCCGGCTGGCCAACGTATTCCCGATTGATCTCGCCTTGATCGTACTGGGGGCCATCACAGGCATTGTCGGTATCGTGTATGCCCTCAATTCCTATGACATCAAACGATTGCTCGCTTTCCATACACTTTCCCAGATTGGCTACATCCTGATTGGGTTTGGCGTAGCGACAGAAGTGGGGCATCTTGGAGCCCTAAGCTATGAAGTGGCTCATGGCTTGTTCAAGTCCCTGCTGTTCTTGACGATCGGCGAGGCAGCAGCCCGTGCCGGCGGATCTCATCTAAGCACGCTCGTCAAGAACAGATTGGACATTCCACGCGGCACTCGCATTGCCCTGATCATTGGCGTACTGGGGATTATCGGGTTCCCGCCATTTGCCGGCTTCGATGCCAAAGCCATCCTTGAGGACGGATTGCCGAACACAGCCCTGCATCTCATCATCATTCTCATGTCTGTGGGAACCGTGGCCTCGTTTGCCAAGTTATGGCCTGTGATGTTCTCGCGATCGACCTGTCGAACAAGTCGCAGCCGCCTCCTGTCCTATGCTTGGTTAGGCGGCGGCATCATCCTGTTCTGGCCGCTGTCACTGCTCCTGGTGTCGCCCGCGATCAGCCTCCATGCCCTCAGCACTCCGCACATTGCGGAAGCCCTCGCTATCATTGCCGTCGGCATCGCTCTGTATCTCTTAATTCGGAAGAAACGGTTCCGGCTACCCTCAGATATCTTCCGCCTGGAGACGAGCCCTCTGATCATTCTCGTCGGTTTCTTCTTGGTGTACGCATTGATCACGCTGGGACAGTAACGAAGGCCAATGAGCCGGGTGCATTCGCCTTGCAATTGGGGTACGTTTTCCCCTATGAAACCATGGAATCTCAATGATTATGACGCTTTCTTTCTCGACGTAGACGGCGTCCTCGTGCATGACAGCCAGCCTATCGAGGGGTCGATCGCTGCCTTCCAAGCCCTTCGCGCGGCAGGACAAGTCGTCATCTTAACCAACAATTCGACGCGCTCGCGACAGCAGCATGCCGAGCGCCTCACGAGTCTGGGATTTCCCGTGCAAGCGAGCGAGGTCGTTTCATCTTCTTTTGTCGTAGCCGAGTATCTACGCAAGACAGTAGGGCCAACCCTTGTCTGGCCTATCGGAGAAAGCGGTCTCACAGAGGAACTCCTAGCGAGCGGGCATCAAGTCGCATCAAACCCGGAACAAGCGCAATGGGTGGTAGCTGGCATGGACCGCGCCTTTGACTATGCGAAGATTGCCAATGGCTTACGCGCACTTGATTCCGGAGCACGCCTCGCCGCGACGAATAGGGATGGCACCTATCCGACACCAGACGGACCGATGCCTGGTGCCGGAGCCATTGTCGGAGCGCTGTGTGGGTTAGAATTCGAGGCCGCTGTTAATGTCGGGAAGCCAGATCCATTGCCTTATGCCATTGCAATGGATCGGACGCAGGCCGAGGCTGCGCGGATCCTTATGATCGGCGATCGACTGGGAACCGACATCCTTGGCGGGTTTCGAAGCGGATTAGATACGCTGCTCGTGCTCACCGGCATCTCAAGCAGGGAAGAGATAGAAGAATCGGGAATCCACCCCACGTGGATCACGCAGTCGTTATCCTCACTGCTCACAGGACAGGTTACGCGCACGTAGACGCTGGCAGCTCCTCCCGATATAGTAGCTGTCTGACCAATTGGAGTGTGCAGAGCGAAGGGAGATCCCATGACGAATGTCGCGACAGAGCGGGACTTCATGATGAAGGTTAGCGATCTGACCAAGCATTACGGTGCAACGCGTGCCGTTGATGGTATCTCGTTTACTGTCCCGAGAGCTTCCGTGTTCACTATTCTTGGACCGAACGGTGCGGGCAAGACAACGACGATGGAGATCTTGGAGGGCATTCGCGAACCCGATTCCGGCGAGATCGAGGTCTTTGGAGAGCAGCTGAAACATATCACCCGCTCGGTGAAGCAGCGAATGGGCGTGTTGCTTCAAGAAGGCGGATTCGAGCCCTATCTCAAGGTTCGCGAGATCCTCACGCTGTTCGCCTCCTTTTTCGACACAGCCCTGCCTGTTGCCGACATCCTTGAGACCGTCGCACTGACAGAGAAATCTCATGCTCTTGTGCGCACGCTTTCAGGCGGCCAGAAACAGCGTCTGGCTATTGGAGCGGCGCTGGTCAACGATCCTGACTTGCTCTTCCTTGATGAACCGACAACGGGTCTCGATCCACAAGCACGCAGAAACATCTGGGACATCGTGTCTGCGTTAAAATCTCGCGGCAAGACGATCATTCTTACCACACACTACATGGAAGAGGCAGAAGCACTGTCCGACGAGGTCTGCATCATGGATTACGGACAGATCATCGCTCAAGGGACACCAAGAACGCTGGCTGAAGAGCTTGGAGAAGAAACCCTGATTGAGTTTCGCGGAGACGATGTGCCAGCACTTGCATGGGAGCAGCTGCAACAATGCTGCACGGCAATACGCAGTGATCAGATGGCCATTACGTTAGAAACCGAGCATCTGACAGACACAATGGAATCTCTATTTGCCTGGTCTCGTGAGCATGACATCAAACTGCGTGATCTTACGGTCAGGCAGCCTAATCTCGAAGACGTCTTCCTCTCATTGACTGGCAGGAGGTTGCGCGGGTGAAGGACATCCTCCTTATTGCCAAAACCCAACTTACGACTGCCATACGCGAACGGGTAACGCTATTCTGGTTTCTCATCTTCCCCGTCTTCCTGCTAACCATCCTCACGCTGATCTTTGGCCAGATTGGAAACGAAGGGGAGATTAGCTTCGACATCACGCTGATCAACCAGGAGCGATCTGCGTCATCTGAATTCACCTTCTCAGAGCTCATCACAAGTGTGTTCCTTGAGATGTCCCAATCTGAAAATGACACCGTGGAGCCTTTGTTCTCCCTGCACATGCCAACAGACAACGTCGATCCTGAGAGTTTTCTGGAGTCCGAGCTTACGGAGCTTCGCCGTGGACGAAGGGCTGCCGTGCTTCTCATTCCAGAAGGGTTCAACGACTCAGTCATGGCAACGTTAATGCAGAGCACACCAGACGCTACCGAAGGTGCTGGATTGCGACTATTCATGAGCGACTCCAACGTCGCATCTGAGTACGCCTCACAGATCATCCAGCAGGTCCTCACGGAGATCGATCGTCGCATCCTGGTTGAATCAGGGCAATTTGATCCGAGTCGAGCTATCGAGAGCGAGACACATTGGATCGGGAGCCAGGATGAAGAGACGCCGTACGTTGATTTCGTGCTCCCCGGCATCATCCTGATGGGATTTTTCGTCAATGGCTTGTTTGGGGTGCCAGGGACAATCCTGTTCAACCGCGATCGCAAAGTGCTTCGTCAGTATTGGGTGACGCCGCTGTCCGTCCTTCGTTATCTTGCAGGCTTCGGACTGGGCCATCTCACATTGTGTGTCGTTCAATTCGTGTTGCTCTACTTGTTGGGAATCTACGTTTTTGGCGCAACAATCAGCTTTGCATCACTCGAATCCATCGGCTTGCTAATACTAGCGGCAACCACATTTATGGCATTTGGGTTCCTGATCGCATCAGTAGCCAGAACGGCCAACGGAGGGATGGCTACGGCCAATATCCTCAACATGCCGATGATGTTTCTCAGCGGTATGTTCTTCCCAACCAGCGGGTTGCCCACCTTCATACTGGTCGTTGTCTATCTCAACCCTGTTACCTACTTGTTGGAGGGGCTCAGGCACAGTGTTGGCGTGCAAAACAGCACCCTTATGCCAGAGATCTGGATCCTTATCGTGCCCCTTCTTTGGATACTGCTTTCGAGCTTGGTGACAAGTCTCAGATTGAAATGGGATGTGGAGAGATGAAGGCATTTCGCGCACTGCTTGTTTCCGAGTTGAAGATCTTCTCGCGCGACCGGATGGGAATGTTCTTCACGTTGCTGTTCCCGCTGATCTACATCCTGATCTTTGGCTTCCTCATGGGCGATATCGGAGACGTTGATCAAGCCACACTGGGGATTTTCATCTCAGACCCAGTCGATGCCGCGGTGCTTCGACAAACGATTGACATCACGGGATCAATGCAGTTCACAGTCTTTAGATCTCAAGCTGAGCTGAAAAATGCTATCACCAGCAGGAGCGTCGATTTCGGTTTGGTATGGGACGGCGTTGCTCTGCGGTTCTTCTATGATGCCAATCGGATTCAAGAGAATTTCGCTTTCGAGCAAGCAGCGGGGGCAATCGCAACTGAGTTCAACCTTCGGCGACAGAATGTATCTCGATCCTTGCCGATCGAGCTAATCAGCGTGGGCGAGATCGAATCCATTGGCTGGTACAACCTCGTCTTGCCAGGCATCCTGGCATTTACCATTCTTTCAGCCGGTTTGTTTGCTGTCTCAGGCCATCTGACAAGCATGAAGGAGCGCAACATCCTCGATCGGTTGATCGTCACTCCCATGCGTCCGATTGCCCTACTCTCCGCCATCGTACTGATCCGCATGGCCATCGTGTTCTTCTCCACGCTTGTTACCTTGGGCGTCGGCATTGTCGTCTTTAGCCTGCAATACAACGTAGATTGGTTCCGCTACATCATCTTTGTCATCTGCGCGACCCTGGGAACGATGGGAATGGGTACAGTCATTGCGTTGCTTGTGCGACGGCCGTCAAGCGCAAGCAGTCTGGCCAACGTCCTGGCCATGGTGATGATGTTCTTCGCTGGGATCTACTTCCCGGTCGAGTTCATGCCTGCTTTCCTTCGCACAGTTAGCAAAGGACTCCCGCTAACACACATGGCCAATGCCATGCGCTATGTGACGGGTGTGATGGAGATGTCCGATGGCGAGTTTTGGGCCATCACCTTCTCCATGCTGGGCGTTGCCGTCGTTCTGTTTCCTGTCTTGGCACGCTACGTCGTGCGCCCGCTAAGA
>CAZKDW010000042.1:0-10734 GCA_964551625.1 uncultured Thermotogae bacterium
CGAGGAACTGGGGCGGCCTTTCTCTCCGTTGTTCTAACCTTCAATCCCTTCATGTTCTTCATGGTGACAAATGCCGTTCTTCTGTATGTCTTTCTTGGCGTCCTTTGCGGCTTCGCGAGAGAAGATCTGGACGTTGCTGTCCTTCGTGCTCTCAACGGAGTCGTAGGTTGGCGTGCGAAATCCTGACTATTCAGGTGCTTGACCCAACCAGCAGCATGAACGACCATGGTTTGGGAGGAAATACATGCAATATCGCACATTTGGAAAACTGGATTGGAAACCTTCGGCTCTAGGTTTTGGCGCCATGCGTTTGCCAATACTAGAAGGCGACTCAGGGAAGATTGACGAACCCTTGGCTACGAAGATGATTCGCACGGCCATTGATGCGGGTGTGAACTACGTCGACACCGCATGGCCCTATCACAAGGAACAATCTGAACCCTTTATCGGACGCTGTTTGCAGGATGGCTATCGCGATAAGGTCAAGCTGGCCACCAAGATGCCTTCTTGGTTGATCAAGGAAGAAGCCGATTTCGACAAGCACCTCGATATTCAGCTCGCCAATCTACAAACCGATCACATTGATTTCTACCTCCTGCATGCGCTGAACAAGACCTTCTGGCCGAATCTTCGAGACCTTGGCGTATTCGAGTGGGCCGAAAAGGCGATTGCCAGCGGACGCATCGGACACCTCGGGTTTTCCTTCCATGACGAGCTTTCTGTGTTCAAAGAGATAGTCGATGCCTATGACTGGACCTTCTGCCAAATCATGTACAACTACATGGACATCGAATTTCAAGCGGGTCGTGAAGGATTGCGCCATGCGGCTGACAAAGGCCTAGGTGTCATTGTGATGGAGCCCTTGCGTGGCGGATCACTCACACGGCTTGCACCAAAACCTGTCGCCGATCTGTGGGCTACTGCACAGACGAAGCGTTCTCAAGCTGATTGGGCGCTACAGTGGGTGTGGAATCATCCAGAGGTGTCATTGCTCTTGTCTGGTATGACTGAGATGCAGCATGTCGAAGGGAACCTAGCGAGTGCAGAGAACTCGGGTGTTGGTACGTTGAATGCCGACGAGCTGGACTTGGTCGGCCGCGTTAGTGAAGCCTACAGAGCGTTGTCACCCATTCCTTGCACAGACTGCAAATACTGCATGCCTTGCCCAAGTGGCGTATCCATCCCCAATATCTTCAGCATCTACAACGGGTTCAAGATGTATGGAGACGAGGAAGCGGCCAAGCGCTCGTATAACCAGTTCATGAAGCCGGAGAATCGAGCCGATCAGTGTGTTGAATGTGGCCAATGTGAGCAAGCTTGCCCTCAGCAAATCGAAATCATCGATTGGCTGAAGAAAGCACACGTATTCCTTGCAGAGACAACGGCCATATGAGAAACCAGCGCCTCGCCGACATTGACCCTGAAGAAGAGAGGCGTCGAGGCGCACGTTCTGTCGAAGAGGATGAGAAGACCGTCGAAGAAGTGCTGCTTGCGCATCTTAAGCCCTTGATCGAAGACAAGCTGATCGATGAGGTTATCCGCCCCATCAAATCTGGCAAGGAAGCTGTGGTCTATTGCTGCCGTGCCAACGAATCGCTTGGCGGAGGGCTGATTGCAGCCAAGATCTACCGTCCCGTCGAGCGGCGAAGCTTCAAGAACGATGCCGTCTATCAACAGGGCCGTGAACGCGGTTCCCGTCCCGATGCGCGCACATTGCGGGCTTTGGGAAAGAAGACGAAGCGGGGACGGCTGCACAAGTTTAGCGCGTGGATTGCCCACGAGATGCGAACGATGACTCTGTTGCATCAAGCAAATGCTGATGTTCCTGAGCCCATTGAGCGTCAAGGCCCAGTCATTCTCATGCAGTACTTCGGAGACGAACACGCTCCTGCGCCGGTTCTGGTCAATGTGAAGCTGGATGCCGATGAAGTGGCAACGATCTATCAACAAATTCTGCGCAATGTCGAGTTGTTCTTGGTTCAACACCGGGTTCACGCGGATCTTTCGGCCTACAACATGCTCTATGTTGACGACCATGTCGTGATCATAGATTTCCCGCAATCTGTCGATCCCCGCTACAACGATGATGCCTTCGATCTGCTCGTTCGAGATCTGAAGAATGTCAATGCGTTCTTCAAGGACTACGAGCTAGAGGTTGTCGATCCGTTCTACCACACGCTCGATCTCTGGCGGAAGCATGTCGATCCCATGAGATGATGGCTTGTGACAAGTGCGGTCTCGGAGCCTAGATCACCGATTGCTAACAAACCAATGAGCTACGTCAAGCGGATAGTTTCCAGATAATGAATGCGTTCAATGTGCCACTCTCTTGTTGGGTCAACGCTTGTAGCCAGAGGTCGACCGTTCGGTGAGAACGTCAACGTGTAGTCAGAGGGCGCTGGGCTTCCCAGGACCTTCCACTCCTGATGAAGTGATAGAAGTTGCTCATAGAGTTGCTCCAAGGCGGGAGTGTCCTGCTTGGCGGAACGGCCCTCAATGCCCTGCTTTGTGAATTTCACAATCGATTCACTTGCTGGATCGACAAGACCGTACCCCTCATTGTCGTACCAAAGCTTGCGTGTGCAGAGTGATAAAAAGAGCCAGAAGCTGTGGTGATTCTCTGTGCTAGACGGATGCTCTCCTGTCTCCGGCACGGCCATACCCTCAGGAAACGCACGACACCACGCGGGCTCTTCCTGAAACCCGCTGATAGGTCCACTATGCCAAGGGCTGTCCCAGTCCAGACTGCCTTGAATTTTCATGAAAGATGATCGTCCCACGATTCGCCCATTCGCACAGCGGGCATCTACTGGATCGCGAGTGAGTCGAACAAGAGGATGTGAGAACCCATGCTGGATGGGAATGAGCATCATGCCATCTGGGGCTAGCTGTTCTAGCCAATGGGGTGAGATATCTGAGCAGCCGACTGTGGCAATGATGCGATCAAACGGCATCTCGGTCGTCACGGGTTGAAAACCGTCTCCATGGACAACTCGGACGTTCTCATACCCATCCTCTTGGAGGAATTGGCTTGCTCTCTCGGCTACTGCTTGCTGGTACTCAATGGTGACGACGCGGGAATGCTCTCCTCCGAGAGTCGCAAGAAGTGCCGCGTTGTACCCTGTTCCAGTACCAATTTCGAGGATCCTCATCCCTGGGGTGATGTCAAGAAGTTCCAGCATCTGAACCACAAGGGACGGTTGCGATGTGGAGCTGGTAGGGAAAGTACCGTCATGAGCAGTGACCAGGGCTTGATCGGAGTAGATGGCGGAAAGGGTTTCTGGCGTGGGTATGTCTCGATCGGAGTTGATGAAGTAATAATTTAGCTTCAATCCGTCGAACTCAAACCGAAACCATCCATTGAGGAATCGATGCCGTGGGACAGCTAGCAAGGCATTGCGAATCGACTCCGGTAGCGATGTAGGATCGCTTGTGATTGAGTCAAGGTAGCTGACTGGAACAGGGACCTGATTGTGTCTCTCTTCGGGCACTGATGCCTCCCGGACCTCAGAGCATTTATATGGATCGAGTGTGTTGATGTCAAAACACGTGTGAATTGGTCCCATTGTCTGGGTAGAAGAAACGAGGGCTGGGTCCGTTTAGTTGTATCGAATGCGCGGATCTAGGATGACCAATACGAGATCTGCGATGAGATTTCCGACGATGAGAATGCTGGAATAAAACAGCAAGGCGGCAGTCAGCAAGTGTTGATCCTGCCGTTCAATGCCTGTGATGAACACCATGCCAAACGAAGGCTGTCCGAGAATTGTCGTGGCAAGGATTGAACCTGTGATCAATGTGGGGAGCATGATGCCAGCCAAGCTCACCAAGGGATTGAAGGCATTGCGAACGGCGTGTCTTGTGATCACGCGGAACTCCGAGAGACCTTTGGCGCGAGCGGTTTCGAGATACTGCTGAGGCAGCGTATCCATCATGTTGACCTTCATATAGCGAACGACAGCCGCGAACATCGGGGCTCCGACGATAATGAACGTCGGGATCAAATGAGATACATAGCTGAAGAACTTCGCTACGGACATGGGAGCGTTCACAAGATCGTAATGTACCAATCCCCACACCCCGCCGGAGACGATCAATGGATTGATGAATTTGTACGTGAGTAGGAAGAAGAGGTGGGCCATTGTAAATGCGGGAATCGACAGGCCGAGATAGGCAACCACTGAGATTGTAGTGTCTGGCCACTTCTTGTGACGCACAGCAGAAAGAATGCCTAGTGGCACACCAAACAGCCAAGCGAAGAAGAATGAACCGCCTGTGATGAGTAGGGTCCAGTGCAGGCCTGATGAGGCGGAGAACAATCTGCGGCTGATGGAACCTCCAGAGAAGGAGGTTCCAAAATCACCATGGACCACGACACCAACGAGCCATACCCAAAATTGAACAATGAACGGTTTGTCGATACCTGCTTGGATTCGGAGTGCTGTATGTACGGCCTCAGGATCCTGGCCGGAGAGGGCTGCCCCGATCTTGGCAATTGTGAAGTAATCGCCGGGAAAAAGGCTGACGAGGCTGAAGGAAATAAATGCGACTACGACAAACACGGGAATAACAGCTAAGATTCTCTTAATGAAGTATACGAGCAAGGGGATCTCACCTCGTTCCGGCATTTATCATACATGACGGATGTTTCGCTCACAAAGACCGCTTTCAGGGAAGCTTCTACAAGATATGTTGCTGTCGTTGCAACTGCGTTACAGTGGGTCACTTACAGGGATGATCCAACAGTGTAGGCTGAAAGGATGTCTAGGGAGCGACGAATCTTGTTGCGCTAAGCGATTGTGAGGTGCCCGTGACATCCCAGATGTCATGGATATCCTCTTGTTCGATGCCCCAAGGGTCAATGCCTAAGGCGAGATAGCCACCTGAGAGGGCGGTTTCTGCGAATGCGTACGTCTTCCCGGAGATCGTCCAGAGACTGCGTTCTGGATGCGCGGCAATGAAGCAATCGGCGACTCGCACGAAGACAGCGACATGATCCATCATCTGATCGCCGTCTGTGTCCAGAGTGACCAGCAGTACGCCCGCGTTGTACCCAAATGTTCGGACGATGCTCGCATAGAGGATGGCGGAGTCTTCACAATCCCCGACGCCATCAACCAATGTTTCAACGGGATAGCGGGGGTACTCAGAACCTGCTGGGTCCAGTTGGTACGTGACGGCATTCTGGACGAAGGCGAGAGCATTCTCGATCGTTGCTTGGTAGCTATTATTCAGCAAGAGTTTGTCGCGAAGCTCGACCATCAAGGCATCATCCTGAGCGTCCAGCACGAATCGTGAATAGCCGTCTTCTGTCCATACCCCTCGCGGCTGGCTCCGATAGTAGTCAATGAGTGCTTCGGGAATAGAGATAGACAGCGATCGCGTGCCGCCATAGGACCACGAGAAGCTGCAAAGAATGGCGTCCGAAGGTGTCGGGTCTGGATCTGGCGACTGGGTCTGGTTTCCCACAGTGATGATTTGAGCCGTACTCTGTTTGGCGCCCAGGTTATCTGTTGCCGTCAGAGTGACACGGTACGTTCCTGCGACGTTGTACACATGCGTGGCTGGGGTTCCCTCTGAGCGCGCGCCATCACCGAATGTCCATTCAAACGAGATGATCTCGCCGTCCGGGTCTATGGATCCATCTGCACTACACACCAGTGAATCACCAGGGTCAAGCGCTAGAGGAGAGAGCGCGAGCTGGGGTTGAGGGGCTTGATTGGTGTCGATGACCAGAACGTCTAATTGAAGTGAGCCAATGGCTCCATCATTATCAACCACATTCAGAACCACAGGGTACGTTCCAGCGGCTGAGAACTGATGACCCACGGCCTGACCATCGCCAGCGGACCCATCGCCGAAATCCCACTGATAGGCAGTGATCCACCCATCTCCGTCGATTGCTCCGGAGGCATCGAATTCGATTGTTTCCTGTGGAACGACAGACGAAGGCACTGCAGAGAATACGGCTACAGGCGGCGAATTGGGTTCCGTAATTGTCACGGTCACTGTGGCTGAACTCGAAGCACCATCATGATCTGTAACTGTAAGCACAACAGCATACTCGCCAGGGAGCGAGTAGACGTGCGTGGGGCGCATTTCTTGGGATGGCATGCCCTCGCCGAATGTCCAATAGTAGGCAGTAACGATGCCGTCCTCATCTGTCGAAGATGTGCCGTCAAATTGGACGCTGCGCGGAGGTGGTCCCTCTAACTCACTTGAGAGGATGTGGGCGGACGGCGGCAGATTGGGAGTGAACAGGCACCCAGAAAGAAGCAGGCCGATGCTTGCCACAAGCCAAGCAGTTGTTGCTGTGCGCACGCCGCGTGCGCGGCGAAAAGAGTATCGATGAACCGCGCCGCATTTCATGCTCTCATCTTCCTACGAATTGACGCTCGTGAGTAGGGCATGAGGTGGCCGTGTGGCCGACGAGCGAGAAACTCCGAGACGACAGATGGCTACGTCTATGCTAGGACATGTGACCATAGCAATACGGGCCATCTATATTCATTGCGTGAGCGCTGCCAAGGAAGCTTGCTAGGGGCATCCGCTGGAATCTATCTGGCACAAGGAGCCGACTGAGATCTGCTCAGCGAGAATCAGGCCGATGAGCCCGCATCGGGTGCTGCGGAGTCTGTGGCATCGGCTTCGGCAAACTGAAGATTATGCAGAGCCGCATACAGGCCGTCGACTTCGAGTAGCTGTTCGTGCGTCCCCTGTTCGCGTAACTTGCCATGATGGAGCACGATGATGTTGTCTGCTTCGCGGATCGTCGACAAACGATGGGCGATGACAATCGATGTGCGTCCCTGCATGATCTTACGCAAGGAGTTTTGAATGAGGTTCTCGGTATGAGAGTCGATGCTGGCTGTGGCCTCATCCAGAACAAGAATCTTTGGATCAAAAGCTACGGCACGAGCGAAGGAAAGCAACTGTCGTTCGCCGACGGATAGGGTGACTCCTCGCTCTTTGACTTCGGTATGGTAGCCGTCGGGAAGCGCTTCCACGAAATCTGCGTTCACGAATCGAGCTGCCTCGATGGCTGTCTCCTCGGGGATCGGTGACCGTAGTCGAATGTTGTCCATCACGTCGCCTGAGAACATGAACACGTCTTGCAAGACAACGGCCATCTGCGAGCGGAGATACGACAGATCAAGCTCTTCGATCGGAATGCCATCAAGGAGAATTTGCCCTCGCTGGATGGGGTACATGCGTAGCAGGATGCGGATGATCGTTGTCTTTCCGGACCCTGTCGGTCCGACGATGGCTATGTGTTGCCCCGGCTCGGCAACAAACGATACGCCTCGCAAGATCCACTCTTCGTCATCATAGGCGAACCACACATCCTTGAATTCGATCTTTGCTTGGAATGCGTCAGGCGTTGTCCCAAGTCCGGGATCCTCCTGAGGTTCGTCAAGCAAACGGAAGATGCGTTCAGAGGAAGCCATCGCGCCTTGAAGCACGTTGTATCCCTCGGATAGGCGTAACACGGGTTCGAACAACATACGGACATACTGAATGAATGCAGTGAGCGCCCCCAGGGACAGGCTGCCGCGCAACACATTGAAGCCGCCATACCAGATGACGAGGGCAATGGCGAATGAACTAAGGAAGCTCATCAGCGGGCGGAATACGGCGAATGTAATCAGCTGCCTCATGTCGGCCTTGTACTTGGACTGATTAATCTCGTCGAAACGTTCGTTGGCTTTGTGTTCCTGAACGAATACCTGAATGATGCGCATGCCAGAGATGGATTCCTGTAAGTAAGCGTTCATGCGAGCGATTTGCTTGCGTACTTCGCGATACGCCGTCCTCACGCGATTGCGGAACTGCCATGCAGCAAACACGATGACTGGTAAGAAGGCAAAGATCGCAAGTGCCAGTCGCCAATCCATCTTAAAGATGACAATCATGATGCCGAAGATGAGGAATGCATCTCGGAACAGATTGACCAACATCGACGTGAACATCTCGTTGATGGCTTGCACGTCGCTGGTCACTCGAGTCACTAGCCGCCCTACGGGCGCATGATCGAAAAACTTCAGTGGCAGGCGGAGGATATGGCTGAAGATTTCCTGGCGCATGTCGTACATGACGCGCTGTCCCGTGTACTGCAGCAAATAGACCTGAAGCAGGCCAAAGATGAAGCGTGCGAGAAGTGCCATCAAGAAAAACAGAGCCAATTGGACGATGCCGGCAATCGATGTGCCGCGAAGTGCCTCAAGCTCGCCAACGGGCAATTGGGTAAGGTCCGCGTTGGAGGCAATCCAGCCTCCAGGAATCTCTGTGAAGACCTCAGGGAATCGAGCCGGATACGCAGCACGTTCGGATTCTTGCGGAATGAACAAATAGCGTTCAATGGATAGGAGATCGGCTTCCTCCCATTCACGGCGCGCTTCTGGCTCCACGGTAAGTGTCTCGACCAGGTACTCGCCGTCGCCAAGATCGATAGGGAATCCTGATTCGGGAGCCTCGGACATCTGGACGATGGAATAGGGCAAGGTCATGTAGCTGTCGATGGCTGTCTTGGTGATGTAGGGGATGACCAGCTGGATGGCAGCCAGTCCGACAGTCAGGAATATGCACACCACGAACAACATGGTGTAGGGTTTGAGGAAGCGCAGCAAGCGGCGAATCAACTGAGCATCAAAGGCTTTCCCGAGGATCTCGTCGCCCTGGAAGTGGTCGCTCACGATGGATTCACCTGCCTCTCGGCTTGCTGAAGCTGCCAGATGCGGCTGTAGATGCCGTTTTGAGTGATGAGTTCCTCATGTGTTCCCTGTTCGACGATGCGCCCCTTGTCGAGCACAATCGTGCGGTCGGCATTCATGACTGCCGAGAGGCGATGGGCAATGATGATGCTGGTTCGTTCAAGGAAGAATTCACGCAGTGAGCCAAGGATGAACTCCTCGCGCTCTGCATCAACCGCAGACAGCGGGTCGTCAAACACGACGATCTGCGGATCGAGAAGCAGTGCTCGGGCAATGGCCACGCGTTGCTTCTGTCCTCCGGATAGCGAGATGCCGCGCTCGCCGACTGTCGTGTCATAGCCTTTGGGGAAGTCGATGATCTCATCGTGGATCCCTGCTTGCCTGCCAGCTTCTCGGATTTGCTCATCTGTGGCCTGCGGATTCCCGAAGGCGATATTCTCGGCAATGGTTGCTGAGAACAAGAAGGGATCTTGAGGCACGAAGCCGATTGAACCACGCAGCGTGGCTACGTCGATATCGCGTATGTCAACGCCGCCGATGCAGACCGTGCCAACGGGCGGATCGAAGATTCGTGGAATCAGATGAGCCAACGTCGACTTGCCCGAACCCGTCAATCCAACGACGCCCAATGTCGTACCCTGTTCGATGGTTAATTGCAGATCCGACAAGGCAGGCGTATCGTTCCGGCCGTCGGCTGTGGGATAGGCGAAGGTGAGATCGCGGATTTGAATACGCGTTCCCGAGAGCGATCGAGGCTTGATCGGGCTGGCTATCTCTGGTTCCTCAGCGAACAGCTGATTAATCCTGCCTAGAGAGGCGCGGCCTCGTTGCAGGAGGTTGACAGCCCATCCTAGGGAGATCATGGGCCAAACGAGCATGGACAAGTACTGCGTGAAGGCAACGAAGTCTCCCAAAGTAATCGTGCTGCGAACGACAGAGATACCGCCGATCCACAAGACGATGGCTAGCGTGGCTCCGGACATAAGTTCAATGAAGGGGTGGAACAGTCCGTCAATGCGAACGAGGGCCATATTCTTTTGCAGATACTGTCTGTTCGATCGAGCAAAATCTTCTGCAGTCCCTTCTTCCTGAACGAACGACTTCAGAACGCGAATACCTGCGATGTTCTCACGGACCTTCTCCATCAGCCCAGAATACGAAGCTTGCAGGATCTCGAATCGATGATGGATAACGCGTCCAAAGGCAAGCATGAACAGGGTTAATACGGGTAGCGGCAGCACAGCATACAGCGTAAGTCGTGGGTCGATGGTGATCATGATGCCTACGGAAATCGGGATCACGAACAGAGGATCGATGATTGTGAGCAGCCCAAAACCGCAGGCCCGCTGCACAGCGTCGATGTCGTTGGTGGCGTGAGCCATCAGATCGCCCGTCTTCTTCTCGTTGTAGAACGATGCTGATAGGCTGAGATAGTGGTTGTATAGCTTCGATCGCAGGGCGCGTTCGATGCGCCGCGATGTGCCGATGAAAAAATAGCGCCACAAGAATCGGAACACCATCACGACAAGAGCTAGCCCGACGATCTGCAGCGCACTTGTTAGAAGATTGCCTGTTCCTTGAGTCAAGTTATCGATGGCAGAACGAATCACGAGAGGTACGAGGATCGTCCCCGTGTTAACAAACAAAACCGAGACCAATCCTGCGAAGACCCTACCTTTATAGCGCCATAACCACGTAGACAACCGATCCATAAGAACGGGAATGATACTCGATCCGTTTGCAGGGAGAAAGGAGCGATGCGCCAAGAGACCGTGGGGAAAGAAAATACCCGTTCGATTGGTCGAAGCCAACGCGGCGGCTATAATCAGCGAAACGATCCAATCCTGCTCGAGGGGGCAATGATGAAGCGAACTCCGACTGCGGTGGCAGTTTGTTTATTGGTACTTTCGATAGCTGTGCTGGGAGATGCACTTCCTGCATTGCGATTCAGCTTGCCACCTGTGCTCGAAGCCTTACCTATTGCCTTTGCTGATGCGTGGGGATTGTTCGATGCGCATGGCGT
>CAZKDW010000043.1:0-10661 GCA_964551625.1 uncultured Thermotogae bacterium
CAACTCGATCCGTCTGATCCCATCAGGTGTGCTAGACTGTCGCTACCATGAAACGTCGAATGCAGATCTTGCTGATTCTGGTTCTCGTACTCCCTCTTTCTGGCTGTCTCTTTACTATCAATCATCCAGTGATTGGGCCGGATGGGACGATGGCTGTCTTTCTGGACGAAGCCGGAGCCTACGCACTGTCTGTGGAATCCGGCGTACTCCATTTGTTTCGCGATGGTGCCTGGGTGTCAATCCATGCAGCAACCGTATCGGAAGCAGGCGGCGTGCTCGATGTGTCTCCGGATGGTTCGGAATTCCTCTACATAGATATCGAATCCATCGATCTGTTTGGGCCGATGACTTCGACGCTCTATCGTGTCAAAGCTGATCCAGAAGCGATTCCGGAAGTCCTGTTCGAAACCGACAACAGCATCGTTAAAGCGGTCTGGACTGACGAAGGGATTTATCTGCTGCTGTCGGGTGATGAAGACCTGGGAGTACTTGAACTACTCGACCCGGAGACAGGCGAATTGACGTGGTTACACGGGGGGTTGCTGTCATTCAGCATACCGTCTGAAACCGGGATGATCGACTTGATGGGCGTGGATCAAGACGGAGATTTGATTGCCGGCTTTGTCGAGCGATGGGATCGGCTGACGAATCGACGGCCAGAGCAGGCGATTTTCATCCTCAGCGAAGCCACGATTGAAGCCTTTTTGACCCTGCCCCACGACTTCCTGTTTGATGTGTCTCCTGATGGGCGATGGCTGGCCATTTCGTTGTACGATCCGGCGATGATGGAGCCGATCGCTGAGCAAGAGGTCCCAGACCTCTACTTGGTGGATACAGAACTCGAAACCTCGGAGCGCATCTGTGTGCAAGGTGTAATTCCCGCGTTTTCTCCAGACGGGAAAACGCTTGCCTACCTCACAGTCCCGGACGGCGTATCGGCGATTGTGATGTTGCGTGATTTGGAGTCGGGTGAGACGAGAGAACTTATCGGCAGCCAGGGGGCTTCGACTCTCTTCTGGATTGCCAACGATCGATTGGGCCTCACCTTTGAGTCCGAAGACGAGACGCGGCTAGTCGAGGCAAATCTTATCAGTGGCGAGGCTACAGGTTTGATTGACGATTAGATGTTGCCGGGTGCGCTTTGGCGGAAAGAAGTCTGTAAATATCGATAGGCTGTTGGCGACCTTTGAGTTTCGTCAACCCAACATGGTCTACGTCATGCGCATCATTCAGAAGGGCTTGTGCACGATCCGAGATGAGGATTTCGCCTGGCTTGGCCAAGCTTTGTAACCGGGCCGCTACATTCACGGCGTCGCCAATGACGGTGTAATCCATTGCCGCCTTGTCCCCAACATTGCCCACGATCACTCGTCCCACAGTAATGCCGATTCCCAATCCGAGCTTGCGCAGAGCAGGGCTTGATGCATGGGCCCAGAGGTTTGCAAACGCTCGTTGCATGACCAATGCTGAATCGACAGCTCGTTGAGCGGCGTCCGCGATGTCGGTTTCGGGCTCGAAAAAGGCGAGAAAACCGTCACCGATGTACTTATCGAGGATTCCTCGATAGACGCGCAGCGGTACGACTAGCTCAGTCAGGGTGCGATTGAGCACGGCAACGACATCCTTGGGATTGCGTTGTTCGGCGAATCCTGTGAACCCGCGAATATCGACGAACAGCACGGCAACATCCTGTGCATCACCCCCCAGTTCTGCGTGACGTTGGGGATCTTCGAGCAATCGATGACAAACCTCTTTCGACATGTAGCGTTGCAGGGTTGATTCAAGGAGTGTGTTCTCGCTCTCAGTTTTCCGGTGCGCTTCCCCACGCATGGCGAGCCATCGCGCGAAATACCACGACCCCGTTCCCAGGAGAAGGACTCCAAACGCATTCCAGCCAGCCAATTGCAGTGCTCCTGATCGTCTAACGGATCCAAGCGTCTGCGCCGGTATCCACGATATGTTCTTCCAAATGTCATACGTCAGCGTCTCAATGGGTTGGGACGAAGGATCTGTTCCCGTGAATTCACACAGAGCCACTCCTGCTGCTTCATAAGGCACCAGCGTTGTGTAGGTGAACAGACCAGTGGAATTCTCGAATTGGCCTGATTCGGAAGAGACAATTCTTGCCCACTCTTCTGGAAACGTCTCTGAAAGATTGTGTCCTTCGCTCCCTGGCAGCATGAATCCCCATCCTCTTTCGGCAGAGAATCCATAGGAGAGATTCCCATTCTGGTCGGTAAGAAGTGGGATTGCAGCTGGATCTGGATGACTATCGGCAAAAGCGTTGAGAAGGACTGCTCCGGAGAGATTCAGCAACAGGTAGCCGATTGGTGGTGCGTCATTCCCGATCGGAATCGCGAACCTCATCACAGGGTTAAGAGGCATCTCAATGGTGCCGTTCTCCATGTTTAGATTGAGTGGCGACACATACACGGAGTTGTTGGCACATTGCGCCATCTCCTGGAAATAGTCGCGGTCGGCTTTATTCTGAAGATCCTCTGGCGCAACCACGCTGGCACGGGCGTCTGCGTAATCTACCCGCAGCAGTTCCATTCCAGTTGAGGATAGAACTCGGATCTGATTATAGATCTCCCGATTGCGAGAGAATGCAGACAGCTCTTGTTCCAGTGCCGCTCTTGTCGAAGCGGAGATGTCGAGGAGAAAGGGATCGAGCTCGTTGAGGCTAGCCAGGAACAAGATGTCGGACACGGATGCTTCAATGATCCTCGTGACTGCGTCCTGCCTCATCCCGAGCGCGTGAATCTCATCATCCAGTAGCATGGCAATGCGGTGGTGGGCTCTATCCTGATGTAGAAGAGTGGAGGTCACGATTAGCAACCCGCAGGAAACGACAAGCAGCCCACTGAACAACGATACAGCTTTGATATGCCATCCGATGCTCTTGATAGTCGCCTCCTCGGTTTGGCGTCAAGAAGATCTTGAATCCAGTGGCTCTTTCTTGGACTTCTTCGTCGGATATAGAATGCAGGTTCAGTGTGTCGGCGCCGTGGCGCAGAAGTGAAGAAATCATGGTTCTCGTAGGCTCTGATCGGTTCCAGATTGGAGTAGTAACGCGGATCAGAACAGGGACATGCAACATCGCCGTGCAGGCTCTATCAAATGCAAAAGAGAGAGGCCCCTGCGCATAGATGAGTATTCTGCTATATTATTCCTATTATCCGCTTTGAAGGAGTCAAATGAACCGCATAGCACTCATAGCTTTTTCTGTTGTTGGGATTTTAGGATGGGTTGTGTTCGCCGCGCCGATTATTGAGGTCGACAATGCCGTCTGGGATGTGGCCATTCAGACTGAATCTGTTATTACTCACACATTCACTCTGTCGAATACGGGTGACGAAACTCTGCTTATCTCGGATGTCATTCCATCTTGTGGATGTACGACGGCGACTCTGGAGACCTACGAGCTTGAGCCCGGACAATCCGTCGAGCTTCCTATCGCGATCGATACCACCGGATTTCGCGGACTCGTACTTCGTGTGATCGATATCTTCTCAAACGATCCAGAGAATCCGATCTTCACGCTGACCATCAACATCGACGCGCCTGAACCGGAAGGACTGGTTCCGACCAAGCTGGTGCAGAGCGACTTCCTCCGGTATTTCTACGTTCTGATTGACGTGCGTACGCTTGAAGAGCACGAAGAGGGGCATCTGATCGGATCGATCAACATCCCTCTCTCCGAGTTTCAACAAAACCTTGATGCCTGGACGCCACTTTTCCCGACGGATGTTCCGCTGATCCTGTACTGTAAGGCAGGCTTCCGCAGCGGGATTGCTGCCCAAATCCTGCTTGATGCCGGTTTTCAGAACGTCGTTGATTTGCTTGGCGGTATGGACGAGTGGATAGCCACCTATGGGGATGGCTATCTGTTCGATCCGTTCTAGACTTCCCAAGCAATCCGCACTTTGCTCGCTGATGAGTCCTGAACTGCGTAGGAACTGAATTCTACGCAGTTCCTGTTATTCCCAATCCAGAAGCCGTTGTTCTCCTTCGAGGCTTCGGATATCGGTCACATCCTGGCTCACTTCCAAGCAGCCCAAATACTCTCCGCTTTCACTTCGTACAGCGAAGTATTGGATAAGAAGAAACCGGCCGCCCAACTGAAGCCAGAATTTGGCTGTATCGCGAGAACCCTCTCTAAAGGCATCCAAGATCTTGAGAACGGTATCTACGCTCTTAGGAGGATGGCAGTTGGCAACGTTTCGTCCAATGACTGCTGGCGACCTTGGGAAGACACGATCAGGATTGTCAGAGTAGAACTGCACAAGTCCATCAGGATCGACGAAGCTGAGATCGACAGGCAAGTGAGTCAGCATTCGATCTAGCTGTTGCTGTGTTAGCTGCCCTGTGGACAAGGAGACGGTCCCGTCTGGGCTGACGCTGTCAGGCGTGGGCACTGCGTGCGTGTCAGGACCCCACTTGCCAGGCGCTTCGAACGCGTATCCGATCTCGTCATCACCAAGGCGCATCTCGCTCCACTCTGCGCTAGACAGCTTTTCCAGCGCAAGAGGGAAGAGGATCTTCTCCTCTTTGTAGATCATCTCGGTGATGGTTCGGGCGACTTCGGCTGCAGCGTCTCTTGCTTTAGCGAAACGGCCGCTGGCAGCCTCTTCTTTCATTGAGCGCAAAGTTGCCCGGATCTCGTCATGGATGCCCCACATCACTTGTGTTGGCCCCGAGACGCCATGTTTCTCCAGGTACGGGAACAGTTGGTTCTCCTTGCGGAGATAGTGGGTGTCAATCACTGACAGCTCGTCCAATCGTTCTGTGAATGTAGTCATAGCATCGGCTTGAACGAGTCGATCAGCCAGCTTCTCGAACTCGCGGTTCTCATCCATGTAGGTATGAACAGGATGGCCGAGAGGGACGTCGATACCAGGAGCTACTTCCAGTCCGTCGCGCACGATACCGACGTGGAGGTCGCATAGCCGTTGTACCTCTGCCACGGGCATTCCTTCTTGAATGAGTTGCTGTTCCATCGCAGCGATCTCTTCTGGAGATACACCTTCAATGAGTTCATCGAATTGCGCCTTTACTTGTTCGAACGGCTCGCCAGCATGTAGGGCGAGAATCAGCTTCCTAAGGCCTTCTGCTTTCTCTTGTCGTGACATCGTGACCTCCTAATCAAACGATAGCGCGAATGGGGCAACATCCCAACTCAGGTCCTCACGTTCTCTTCACGAGGGGCACACGTAGGTTTCATTAAAGTTGAGTAATGTAGTAAACATTTCCAATTCGTAGGAGGACTGATGACCAAGCACGGATCATTGTTCGCGCTAGTGCCGGTGTTGCTGTTGGGGCTGTCGGCTCTTGGTGCCCAATCGAACGACGATATGTCAATGCCCATGCCCCCCCAAGCGAGTTCAGAAGTGCAATCAAGTTCAAGCCTTCCAGTTGTCGATGGCGTGGTGACAGAAGGCGAATACGCACACATGTATCTTGACGAATTGATCGGCATGATGCTCCGCTGGCAGTCGGTCGACGACACCATGTACATTGCCATGATTGCCCCGGCTACTGGGTGGGTAGGCCTTAATTTCATGCCAAACGACGGCACCATTCACGGGGACACCGTTATCGGCTACGTAGACGCAGATACGCAGGACACGTTTATGTCAGATCAAGTTGCTCCTGGCGATGCGCACTTCCCCCACTTCGACGATCGTCAGCACGGGGGAGAGGTCAGCTTTATCGAAGTTGCGGGCAGCGAAGTAGATGGTGTCACCATCATCGAGTTCTCGCGAGCAAACGTGACCGGAGAATCGACTGACGCTCCGTTCATGGATATGGGGCTGATGACGATGATCTCGTTCCACCCGACGGCTGATGACTACGTGTCCTATCACAGCAAGTGGTACAACGTAATTACCATCAACTACATCTCGGGCGAGGTCATGGGCGCAATGGATATGAGTCATACAGGAAGTGACGAGAATTGAGAACGCGGAGGGATTTATGAGCGAAAGAGCAGCAGTCAAGAAGGATCCTGCAAAGACACTGGCCAAAGGGCGAAACTTAGCGGAAAGGGCGTTCGCTCGGATTGATCGATATGTAGCCTGGTCATCGGCCCTTCTGTTGTTCTTGTTCTTTGTCAGCGGGTTCGGCATGACCAAACCTGATCTCGTGGGGAGCCTCACGGGAGGACTGGTGAGTTGGCGTATTGCCTACGACATGCACCATGCGCTGCAAATTCCATTGATGCTTGCGTTCACATTCCACACATTTACAGGCCTTCGGCGAGTGCTGCTTCGAAGGACACAGCGCCGGCGGATGACAGCATGGATTGCAGCAGGTGTTGGTGTTGTTGTCTTGACCTTCCTGCTCATATTGGCCTTGTCGCCGACCGGTTTCTAATGCCTCGCGGGGCAACTTAGCTTGCTACATATCGGCGATGGATCTCAGAAACACACACCGCCTGTACAGACGGTTTCTGGTTTCTCGGTTTGGTGAGGCAGCAGGTAGGTATTCCCTCGTTCATAGCTCACGCTGAGGCGATAGGAGAATGTACCTGCACTTGCTGGCATGAGGGATCCCGAAACCGTCAGGCCCCACTCGGGCACATGAAGCGATAGAACAAGTGAGGCAAACGCCTCAAATACACCTGAGAAATGAACGGTGTTGGCAATGAGAACGTTTCCAGCGTTGACCGTTGCCGTGAGATGAGAACCTGCAACATTGACTGTGCCTGTGTCCGAGGCCATGGCTAGATCGATGCCAACAGACGGCGATACAGTGACGTTTCCCGCAGGGATGACGCCGGTAAGCAACGGGGAGAGTGCAAGCTCGCTCTGCAGTGCCTCTCCAAGCAATCCAACTTCAGCAGATGCGGCAATGCTTCCGATGATTGTCGGGTTCCCGTCAACGAGTAGCCACGAGGGCGGGTTGGCTTGTCCGCGCAAGGATAGACTTAATGGGGAATCGGCCTGTTGTGCAGATAGGCTAAGCGAAAGCCAGTCTCGGGTTAGCGCGAATTGTCCTCCCATCGCACAGACGATAGAAGGAAGTACATCGAGATCTGTCCACACAACCAGCGAAAATTCGGGAAGACCAATGGCTCCTTCGATCTTCAAATCTGCCGATGAGATGGGAAAGCCACTAGCGCCGCCACTGGCACGAAGAGCAACGTCGAGAACGGGGCATTGAAATCCAGTTTCTGCGGCGAAGAGTCCTGAAGCCATCAATCCGACCAATCCGAAAACAACGGCCAAGAGCCGTACCTTCTGTGTTGCCCTCATTGTCTCACCTTCCCAGGTTTCATGATGCATGGGCAACGCTACCCTGAGCATTCGAGCACGACAAGCCCAGGTGTCCGCATCTTCTGCCAGGTGAGACTTCCCCCAATCCTGTGCAGGCTACACGGTGGATGCGCGATATTGCTGACGGGCGAGGAGCTCCCACGCGACCTTGAAATGGTGTCGGATCTTGTTATTATTGCAATAATGTGCAATGAAGCAAAGGAGTCAACATGAGAGAATCGAGCTCGTTGACAATGATAGGCAAGGCGCTTTCCCATCCGCTTCGCGAGCGAATGCTGTGGATGCTTGGAGACGGCGAGCGCTGTGGATGTGAGTTCGCTCCTGAGCTTGGCGTGGACCCATCGATTGTGTCGCGTTACTTGGGAACGCTCGAGCGAGCAGGTTTGGTCACATCACGCCGCGAGGGCGTGCGTGTGATATGGCAGCTTGCGAACCCGCTGTTGCTAGAGGTTCTGGAGCAGTTGGCAGAATTGACAAGAGAGAAGGTGTCCTGACTTGAAACGTGAGCTTCGGATTTTTGGCATCATTGCCGGCGTCTTCGCCTTCGCTTACCTCGTGCCGTTTTCCAATCCAACAGTGCGCAGCGCGATCATGGAAGCGTTCTTCATGCTGCAGGAATATGCCCGCCAGCATGTGCTGTTATGCCTTGTGCCCGCCTTCTTCATTGCCGGGGCCATTGCCGTCTTTATCTCGCAGGCGAGTGTCATCAAGTACTTGGGCGGTAAGGCCAAGAAGGTCGTGGCCTATAGTGTGGGGGCTCTTTCTGGCGCCATTCTAGCTGTCTGTTCTTGCACGATTCTTCCGTTGTTTGCTGGCATCTACAAGCGAGGGGCTGGACTGGGCCCTGCCATTGCCTTTCTGTACTCGGGCCCAGCGATCAATATTCTGGCCATCATCCTAACAGGCCGAATCTTAGGCATGGCCTTTGGCATCGCACGAGCTGTGGGCGCCATCGCCTTCTCTATTGTGATCGGTCTAGCGATGCAGTTCTTGTTCCGCAAAGAAGAGGCGGAGAAACAAGAAGCCGCCATGGCGATGCCACTTCCAGAAGAAGGCAAGCCGTTGTGGAAGACGGCGGTGCCGATTGCTCTGATGGTTCTGATCCTTGTCTTCGCCAACTGGGGCAAGCCGGGAAGCCTCTCTATTGAAACAACGGCTGGTGAAACGATTGTTGCAACACGCGCGGGAGAAACCGCAGATGCAGTGATGGTGAAACTGCCGGGAGCCGAAGCGATCACGAGCTTTTCCAGAAGCGACATCGCTTCCATCCAATATGCGCCATCTGTCTACACCACCATCCATCGAGTCCGATTCAGCATTGCCGGCATCTTCTTGCTGGCGCTTATCGTGCTGATGATCCGCTGGTACTCAAGAAAAGAAAGAGCGGAGTGGGGCAGCTCGACGTGGTCGTATGCCAAGCTCATTCTCCCGTATCTATTCGGAGGAGTCTTGATTGCCGGGTTCTTATTGGGGCGCCCCGGGCATATGGGACTCATTCCGCCCGAATGGATTAGCGGGGCTGTAGGCGGAAATAGCTGGATCTCAAACCTTGTGGCCAGCTTGGCCGGGGCGTTGATGTACTTCGCGACCTTGACCGAACTGCCGATTTTGCAGGGACTCATGGGATCAGGTATGGGCGACGGGCCAGCCTTGGCATTGCTGCTGGCAGGGCCTGCTCTCTCGCTTCCCAACATGTTGGTGATTCGCAAAATTCTTGGGACGAAGAAGACGTTGGCCTATGTCATGCTCGTGGTTATTGCAGCTACGTTGACGGGAAAGATCTTTGGCACCTTTGTTTGATCGCTCTTCTCTAAGGAGGACGAAATGAAGATTGAGATTTTGGGAACAGGCTGTCCGAAATGCCAGACCCTGATGAATAACGTCGAAGTCGCTGTGGGCGAATTGGGCGTCGAAGCGACCATCTCCAAAGTAACGGATATCGTCGAGATCGCCAATCGCGGCGTGATGATGACGCCTGCTTTGTCTGTCGATGGCGAGGTTCGACTCGTTGGCACGACGTCGACTGTGGAAGAACTAAAGACACTGCTTGGCTAGAACGGACCTGCAGAATGGGAGCCGCCATGAAGTTGACGCGAACCGTCGCCACGATTCTCCTGCTTCTCTTTGTGGGCGTGACCGTGGGAACGCTCATTGCTCAAGAAGTCGCCCGAACAGGCCCTCAGCCGATGGCCGAAATCGAGCCCATCCTACCTGCCGGACCTGAAGCAGACACAGCCAGTGACGCAGCGATTGACGATGGGCAACAAGTCGAACCGGTGGAAACATCACAGCTTGAAGATGTACCTCTGGCTGACGAGGACTCGTCAACTGAGCCTGTGGCAGAGAGTTCATCAGCTGTGGGCGCTGTCGAGACGGTCCCGTGTGTCGTTGACGCCGTCTACTTTCACAATACCCATCGCTGTGTGACATGCTTGAAAATCGAGGGTGATGCTAGGGCCATCGTCGAGGAGACGTTCGCCGAGGAGTTGGCTGCTGGCACGCTGCGATGGTCAACGATCAACATGGAGGACAATCCCGCTCTCATTGTTCAGTATGGCCTTGCCTCGCCATCCCTTGTTCTTATGCGCAAGAACGGTGATCAAGTCATTGAGTGGGTTCTCCTTGAAGAAACGTGGGCACTTGTTCGATCGACGACGAGATTCTCCTCCTACATTGTCGATAGCTTCAGTACGTTCTTGGAGGGGTGCCTATGAGCGGCCTAGCATGGGCGATTCTATCTGCGCTGTGGTTCGGAATCTTGACGTCCATTAGTCCCTGCCCCTTGGCGACCAACATTACCGCCATTTCGTTTGTCGGTCGCAAAACGGGCTCTGCGCGAGGTGTTCTCCTTTCCGGGCTTCTATACACGCTGGGGCGAGCCCTCGTCTATACGACCATTGGCGTGCTGCTTGTCACGAGCTTGTTGTCTGCGCCCACGGTATCGCTGACGCTGCAAACGTGGATGAACAAGATTCTTGGACCGATTCTCATCCTCGTGGGGATGGTGATGCTCGGACTCCTTCGCTTCAGCCTGCGCGGAAGAGGGATGAGCGATGGCTTGCAGCAGCGAGTGGAGCGATGGGGCCTTCTCGGAGCCTTGGTTCTTGGATGCTTGTTTGCGCTCTCTTTCTGTCCCGTGTCAGCCACCCTCTTCTTCGGCAGCCTGCTGCCGCTGGCCGTGAAACACGAATCTGGCATTCTGCTGCCCTTTATTTACGGAATCGGAACAGCAATTCCCGTTGTTATCTTCGCCATCATCCTAGCATTCGGCGCACGCTGGCTAGGCAAAGCCTTCGAGCGAGTCACCCAAGTTGAGAAAGTCATGCGCATCGTCACCGGTCTCGTATTCATCGGTGTTGGCATCTACATGTCGCTGGTGTACGT
>CAZKDW010000044.1:0-5968 GCA_964551625.1 uncultured Thermotogae bacterium
ATTTCGTTGATGAACGTGTTACTCTGTGTGTCGGCAAAGAGCGCTGGCGTGCCGCCGGTGTGTAAGAGAACGACGATATCGTCCTGCGTATAGTCGCCGGCTCTGACGCGATCAATCAGACCTGCCATGGCCTTGCCCGTGTATACGGGATCCAGCAAGATGCCTTCGGTCCGAGCTGTCAGCAGAACGGCTTCCTTCATCCCTTCTGTTGGGACACCGTATCCGTTCCCGACGTAGTCATCGAGGATTCTGACGGCTTTACTCGGGATTGTGGTCTTCAACCCGAATGCTGCGATCGCGTCATCTAGCTGTCGGGCAACGCGCTCTGTCAGTGTGGCGGAAGCCGTGGCGACACTGATGCCGACGATCTGAAGCTGATCCTGGGTGAATAGGTGTGCGCCAAGAACAAGGCCGGTGTGGGTGCTGGAGGTGCCCATGGCTGTGAATAGGGCCGTTGGTGCTAACTGGAGACCTCGAAATTGCTCTACCGTTTCCAGAATACAACTGCCATAGCCCATGGCTCCGTGAATAGCACGGCATCCATTGGGAATGAAATAGGGAATCTCTCCTTTGGCTCGCAAACGCTGGGCGACTTCCGCTGCCTTGTCATCGGCGGCCTTGTCCAGCTCGCCCTTGGCAGGAAATCCGTCGGCGCCGACATAGTGAATCTCTGAAGGGCCAAGGATGTGATTGATCAGCAGGTTGCCTGACGGCTTTTCCGGTAACTCACCTCGGATAATCAGAACGGTCTTCAGACCCAGTTTGTTGCAGGCTGCCGTCGTCAACCGCGTGTGGTTGGATTGAGGGCCTCCGACGGTGATTACGACGGTTGCGCCCTGTTCAGCGGCTTCAGCCAAGGCATATTCGAGCTTGCGGAGCTTGTTGCCACCCAGCCCGAGCCCCGTTAGATCATCACGCTTGACGAAGATACGGGGACCATTCAGCTCGCGGCTCAGATTCTTCAGCTCTTGAAGCGGCGTGGGAAACTCACCCAAATGAAGCCGCGGGATACCACCTAATTGCATGTTGTCACCTCACTTAAGTCTTGAGAAATCGATCGAACCAATCGAGCATTTCCTGGAGCCGCCGCGCGCGATGCTTCGGCTTCCCGGATCGCGACAGCTCATGATTCTCCTCGCGGAATAGCACCAATCGGCTTTCTACGCCGTGATAACGAAGGGCAGTGAACATTTGCAGCCCCTCGGCAATCCAGCATCGATAATCCTGCTCTGAATGGATGAACAGGGTTGGTGTGACTGCCTTGTCGGCGTACTTGAGCGGAGAGTGCCACCACAGTTTGTCGGCACCGCCATCTTCCCATGGATCTGTGCCCATGGCGTCCTTATTGAAGTAATAGCCAATATCTGTTGTGTTAAACTTGCTCGTCCAGTTGGCAATCGATCGCTGGGACACGGCTGCCTTGAACCGGTCGGTATGCCCGATCATCCAGTTGGTCATAAAGCCACCATAGGATCCGCCCATGACGCCCAGACGGTTGGCATCGATGAATGCGTAGTTATCAAGGGCTTCATCAACAACGGCCATCAGATCGTCGTAGTCGATGGTTCCATACTTGCACTGCAGATTGGCGAAATCATTGCCTCGACCTGAAGATCCGCGAGGATTCGTGTAGAGCAAGACATAGCCTTGGCTCGCCAAGAACTGCATCTCGTGAAAGAAGACCGCGCCATAGGCGCCCCGTGGACCACCGTGAATGTTGAGGATTGTAGGATATGTTTTCGTCGGATCGAAATCCTTGGGCTTCATGATCCAGGCATCCAGCGGTGTATTGCCAGACATGGCCTGGAATGCCTCAGGTCTCGAAATGTTCTTCTCATCCAGGCGATGCTCATTCAACGAGGTTAGCTTTCGGGCGTCTTGAGATTCGTAGGCGTAGACCTCGTGAAGCGCGTCTGGGTGCAATTCTACGCAGAGGACCTGGCCGTTCTTCACAGCGTACGAATCGACGGATCCATTGGGTTCGGCGACCGTGTCTATTGCGCCATCGCGGGCAATGCGAACAACCTTTGACGTCGCATGCTCGGTGATGGTCACGTAGGCAAATCCGTTGTCCACACGCAGTGTTGGTCCCCCACCGTTTCGACAATCAGAGCCTACGGAGTTGCCGATTGAACGGTCCCACTCAGGAGTGAGGCTTGCGCTGGTTCGGCCAGGCAGGTCGTAGAGTAACAACTCACGGTTCTGCCCGAGACCATAGCTCGCCATATCTGAAGCCAGAACGAGCAACGAATCGCGATCAAGGAAACGAGCTTCTCCAAGTGATAGCGCGTCTCGTGACAGGCATTGTGTCTCGCCTGACGAGAGATGGTGGATCCAAAGCTCGTTTGTCACGCCAGCCTTGCCCGGGAATCTTCGCGCGACGATTGCGATGCGGTCATCGATCCAGTCGAAGGATTGAATCTCTAATTCGGGTTCTGTCAGTGTTTCAAGCTCTCCAGATTCTGGCGTGAACAAGAAGAGGCGAACGCGTTTCCTGCTTGTAAACCCCTTGCCGTTCTGCCAGAAAGGGATTTCTTCGAGAACCTCATAGTCGGCAGCGTCTTCTGCAGGCTCTCCATCCAGGGGAACCCGTGCCGTAAACAGGATGCGTCCGTCAGGCAGTGGCTGAAAGACTTCGGCCTTGTGCGGAAGCTCGCAGACCGCCTCGGCTTCGCCGCCTGCTACTTGAATGCGATAGAGCATCGTGCCCTTTGCCTCTTCCACTCGCTTGGAGGCAAACAAGATGGAGTCTCCAAGCGCCTCCCATGTGTAAGCCGTGTCCTTCCCCGATGTAGTTAGCCGGCGAACCTCCGGCTTGGTGAGATGGGCGAGGTAGATGTCGGATCGATAGCTATTCTCCTGCACATCGGCGTGTTTGACCAAAAAAGCGGCCCAGTCGCTACGGGGGGAGATCTCTATAGAGGAGAGGAAACGGTAGTCGAACAGATCGTCGATTTGAACGGGTTTCATAAGGACTCCTTTCGATATCAGTCTATCCTGTCTGCGCGTACGCTTCACCATCTAGCGCGGCGTCCGGATTGGGCGTAGGATTGAGCCTCCATGGATTGGAAATCGTATTACGATGAAGAGCTACGTGAAGCGGGAATCCGCGACAAGATCATGCATTGGCTTCGAGTTGCCGACAAGATGGCGCTCAGTTCAAGCAAGAACGATCGTCGCACCGTGTTCTCCTTCCCTCACACAGCGATTGACTATTCGGGGCCACTTCAGGCCCGCGTCGTCTCTTGGCTCGTTCGCAGTGGATTCAAACGGGTGATCGCCCTGGGTGTCATGCACGGATCCCTGATTCCCGTGCACCGCACAGCAACGAATGAGCTTGCGCCCCAAGACGAGCGGCTTAGCGCCTTTGCTCAGATCTCAGGAGCCTTTCTGCCTACAACCGAGCAGTTGAAGACGCCATTCGGTGATCTCGCAGTAAGCACGGAGGTTGGAAACCAGCCACCTGAAATCAGACGGGATCTCGCAGATCTGTTGAAGGACGAATTCTCGCTGGATACGTTCTTTGGCATGTTGCGTCTGGCTGCTGATCTCGATCATATCGAGCCCCTGCACGTCACCCCTTTTTATATTGGAATGACGCGCAATCCTGTGACGGGATCGTTTGAAATAGCGAGAGCGGTAGCTCGTTGGTTGCTTGATCAGTGGGATGACGAAACCGCTATCGTGACCACGGGCGATGTCGTGCATTATGGAACTGTGTACGGATCAGAGGTTGCTGATGCTGCTCTGGAGCAGTTGGAATCGCAGTTCCGTCATCAATTGGAGGCTCTTCTTGGCATGGCGTTTCGAGATAGACAGATGGAGGAGGCTTATCAGATAGCTCAGTGTAAATTAAAGTCTGATCAGCGAGAGATTCTCCCTCTATTGGTCTACCTCCTTGGAGAAAAGGCTGTTGCGAACATCGAAGTGTTTGCGCTATCTGACTATGCAAACATCCTTGAAACAGCACCTCCCTGCTTGGTTTCCTCCGCTCTGATTGCGTATAAACACGGCGGTGCAGAATAAGAATCGAGGTCGAATGATCCGAGAGATGAGAACGACGCCGAGCAAGACGATTGGGATCCTGGGAGGCATGGGACCTGCCGCAACCATCGAGTATTTCAGGCGACTGGTGGCTGCTACGCCGGCAGCCTTCGACCAGGCGCATGTACGAATTTTGATCGACAACAATCCCCATGTGCCAGATCGCACAGATGCCATCGTTGGGGCTGGCCTTGATCCAGGCCCTGCCCTTGCATCCATGGCTGAAGGATTGGCCGCCTCAGGAGCCGATTTTCTCACCATGCCCTGCAATACGGGGCATGCCTTCAAAGAGGCCATCTGCCAAGCTGTGGATATTCCGTTTGTTGACATGATCGAAGAGACCGTGCGCGTACTCACCGTTAACAGGGTTGGCTTGCTCTCCACGACGGCAACGGTCCGAACCGAGCTCTACAAGACAGCGTGTGCTCAGCGAGGCATCGAACTGGTCACACCCGATGAAGTGGATCAAGCCCTTGTGATGGACATCATCCGGCGCATCAAGGCAGGCGGATCGGGAGCATCCGTGCGCAAGCATGCGGCGGGTATTGTGACGCGCCTTGCTGACCAGGGTGCCGAGGCCGTCATTGCCGGATGCACTGAAATCTCCCTGATCCCGGGCGCGGACATGGCAGTTGAATGGATCGATGCCCTTGATTGTCTCGTTACTGCAGCAATGAAGCTGGCGTTGAACCCTACTGTATAGATCGAAAACCAAGGAGAGCCTATGAGCAATCGAGAAACCCAAGTTCGTGAAGCCGTCGACCGAATCGAGAATCAGCTGCGAACTGTCAGCCAGGAGGTCTTCGAGCATCCGGAAGTCAAGAATGAAGAGGTCTTTGCCTCGAAGCTACTGGCCGCGGAACTGGAGAAGGCGGGGTTTGCTGTCGAGCTAGGCGTGGCTGGGTTGCCTACGGCTATTCGCGCTGTGCATCCGGCGATCTCTGAGGGGCCGACTGTCGCCATTCTCGGCGAATACGATGCCTTGCCTGAAATCGGACATGCTTGCGGACACAACCTCATTGCCTCCGGAGGACTTGGAGCAGCTTTGGCTGTAGGGGCAATGAAGGCCGAGCTTCCTGGCACGCTTATCTTTCTTGGCACACCCGCTGAAGAGGGCGGCGGTGGCAAGGTCGTGATGATTGACGCCGGCCTGTTTGAGGGCGTCGATGTAGCCATGATGTTCCATCCTGCCTGCAACACGATGGTCGGCCGCGGGAGCCTGGCGATTACAGAAGTGAAGATCAAATTTCATGGCAAACCGTCACATGCCTCAGCATCGCCAGAGATGGGAATCAATGCGTTGGATGCTGTGATACAGACTTTCAATGGCATCAATGCGCTGCGGCAACACATCAAGGATGGCGCGCGTATTCACGGCATCATCAGCGACGGAGGATTGAAGCCAAACATTGTTCCTGAATACGCGGCAGCCGAATTCTATGTTCGGGCACAAAAGAACGATTATCGTGACGAATTGCTCGGCAAGTTACGCAAGTGTGCAGAAGGCGCGGCGTTGGCCACCGGAGCGACTATGGACTTCTCCGAAGTGGGCATCTCCTACAAGGCGATGAAGCCCAACAAGATTCTCGGCGAGCTGTTCCTCAAGCACATTGTAGCCAGCGGCATGACCCACAATCCTCCGAAGGACAGCGCCATGGGTTCAACAGACATGGGCGACGTCACACAGGTTGTTCCCGGTATCCACCCCTATGTGCAGATTGCCGAGGACAACGTGGCCGGGCACTCGCGCGAGTTCGCAGTCGCATCAAGCTCGGAGCGTGGGGCAGTCGCCATGCTTGCAGCAGCCAAGGCCATGGCCATAACGACTGTCGAATTACTGGAAGATGCAGACCTTGTCGCCAAGATTTGGGAGGAGTTCCGAACTGCATAGTTCGCAACTGCATAGTTCGCAACTGCATAGTTC
>CAZKDW010000044.1:6068-10477 GCA_964551625.1 uncultured Thermotogae bacterium
ACGATGATTCGTGCGGGATCGGATGCTGCAATCAATCCTCTTGACCTGCATGCCGTCGAAGAAGCTGTCCGAGTGAGAGAGTCCTCCCCTGACAAGGTTCACATCACGGTCCTATCCATGGGGCCGCCACAGGCGCAAGCGGCCATTCGAGAAGCGATGGCCATGGGGTGTGATGAAGGAGTCCTGCTAAGCGGACGTGAGCTTGCAGGCGCCGATACGTGGGCCACAGCCTACACACTCGTGCAGGGCATGCGCACATTGAAGCCGTTTGACCTTGTCTTGTGTGGCGAGCGAGCCACTGACGGCGAGACCGGGCAAGTCGGCCCGATGGTGGCTGCCATGTGGGGGGTGCCTCTACTCACCTACGTCAGCAAGCTAACGTGGGAGGGTGAACGCGTCGTGGTCAATCGAGCCATTGAGGGCGGGACTGAAACCGCATCTTGTTCTCTTCCAGCCGTGGTGTGTGTTCTTCGCGAACTGAACGAACCTCGGTTGCCCACCTTGGCCGGCAAGGTAACTGCACAGGATGCGGACATCAAGATTCTGGATGGCGAGGCAATCAATGCTGATGCCGCCTTGCTCGGGCTGAGTGGATCTCCCACACGAGTGGTGAAGGTCGTGTATCCGTCATTCCAGCGGGCAACAGAGTTGTTCAACGTAGCAGATGAAGGGTTGACGGCTGCCTTGGATCACATGGAAGTCGCCTTGAGGAAAACCTTATGACGGACAACCGAGCCGTCTGGATCCTAGGCGAGCAACGAAACGGCACTATCCATCCCGTCTCTTATGAGCTACTGGCTTGGGGACGATCATTGGCTGACGATCTTGGCGTTTCACTCGAGTGCGTCATTGTCGGCCACGGGGTCGCAGCAAGCGCGGATGACCTGATTGCACAGGGTGCAGACTGCGTGTTCTGCCTCGACCACCGAAACCTGGAAATCTTCCGGGTCGATCCCTACGCGCAGCTGATTGAGCAGCTCATTCGCGAGCACCAACCTGACATCCTGTTGGCCTCAGCCACAACGATGGGGCGCACACTGATGCCTGTCTTAGCGGCAACCCTTCATACCGGACTAACTGCCGACTGCACGGGATTGAGCATTGACCCATCAGAGCGTCTGCTGCTGCAAACGCGACCTGCTATTGGAGGTAATGTGTTGGCCACCATCAAGACGCCTTTGCATCGGCCTCAAATGGCGACGGTTCACCCGAAGGCACGCCGCCCGTTGCCTGCAGATAGCTCACGAGCAGGAGAGATTGTGATTGTCCCCATTGAGGAACAGTTGCTACATTCGCGCGTTTCGCGCATCAGGTTCGAAGACGATCTAACCATGGGATCCTCAATCCAGGATGCAGAGCTGATTGTTGCTGGCGGACGCGGCCTCCGTACGTCGAAACGATTTGCCGACGTGTTCGAAATTGCCGAGCGCTTGGGCGGCGTAGTGGGAGCATCACGATGCGCCGTAGACCAAGGATGGGCAGCCCACGCTCATCAAGTGGGGTTGAGTGGCAAGTCGGTTTCCCCAACAACCTATATCGCCTTGGGCATCTCCGGATCGCCCAATCACTTGGCAGGCATGTCGTCGGCTGAGCGTATTATTGCTGTGAACAACGATCCGGATGCCGCCATTTTCCAGGTGGCTGATGTCGGCATTCTCGCTGATTTGGCCGACTTCCTGCCCGCCTGGCTGGAGCGTTTGCGTGCACAAGATCAGAAGCAAGAGAGGGCGCAATGACGAATCGATTCAATCCCGTGACTCAGGAAGACGCCGTCGCTCTTCGAGGGTTCGTTGGCGATAACAACGTCCTATTTGATGATCCCGATCGATTGGCCCCCTATAGCAGCGACGAATCAGGGCTTGGACATGCGGCCGCGCCAGAGGTCGTCGTCAAACCACAGGATGCGAATCAAGTCAGCCGCGTTGTCGAGTACTGCAGCAAGCGATGCATTCCCATCACCGCCCGTGGCGCAGGCAGTGGATTGGCTGGCGGTGCGATCCCGCTGTTTGGCGGCGTGGTGGTGTCGTTCGAGAAGATGTCCGTCATTCTCGAGGTTGACACTGAGAACATGGTGGCTGTTGTTGAGCCGGGTGTGGTGACCAACGATCTTTGCCTCCGTGTAGCCGAGGATGGCCTGTTCTATGCCGGGTACCCGATGAGCGTCCAGTCGAGTTTCATTGGAGGGAATGTGGCCTGTAACGCAGGCGGAGCCAAGGTTATCAAGTACGGTGCTACAGCGGCTCATGTGCTTGGACTGGAAGTTGTCCTAGCTTCCGGCGAAATCCTACAACTGGGCGGAAAGCGGCGTAAGGACTCCAGCGGGTACAGCCTGCTCCGGCTGATGGTGGGATCTGAAGGCACACTCGGCCTCATCACCAAGATCACCCTTCGACTGATTCCCCAACCTGGCCCCACGGCCGATCTGCTTGTTCCGTTTCTCAGCACAGAAGATGCGGTGGCTGCGGTTCCGCGAGCCATTATGGCATCGCTGGACATGCCTGTGGCTGTGGAATTCATGGACAAGCTGTCCATGCAGCACGCCAGCGAGTACACGGGCAATGACTTGGGCCTGATGAAGGAAGCTAAGGCGTTCCTGATTATTCAAGTGGAGGCTTCCAGCAAGGACACGCTACTTGCCGCCTATCGACCTGTCGGCGAGGCATGCATGAAGGCGGGAGCCTTGGAAGTCTATGTCGCTGACAATCCCTGGGCGTCAGAGAAAATCTGGTCGATACGCCGCAATTGCCTGGAGGCGCTTCGCGTCATTGATCCTACGCTGGAAGGAGGGGATTTCGTCGTTCCCTCCACCGAGATTCCGACAATGATGGCATTCATCCATGAGTTGTCCGAGAAATATCACGCCGAAATTCCGTGCATTGGCCACGTGGCCGATGGCAACATCCACCCTCATCCTCTGAAGCCAGACGATCGCTCCCTTGAGGAATGGACTACCCAGCGACACGAGTTGCTTAGCGAGATTGCTCTCAAGGCTGTTGAGTTGGGCGGCGCAGTCAGTGGCGAACACGGTATCGGTTTCTTGAAAATCGACATCCTCGCGCAATCGAAGCGTGACGAACTACGCGCCATGAAAGCTATCAAAGACGCACTCGACCCCAACGGCATTCTCAATCCAGGGAAGCTGTTCCCAAACGACGTCACAGTCAGATAAGAACACGCTCTGCTCCCGCTGATTCGCATGAAGTAGGGTCTGTTTGCCAGCGAGGATCCTTCGAGCCTCACCTGTCCGATATCTGGATTCCGGTGAACACGTCAATCGTCGATAGTCGGTTCCCGATCTCGTAGAGCGCTTCAGCGACTATCTGATCCCTCTCCCACTGAGTGTGTGACAGCTTGGTGGATAGACCCTGTCGAACGACAGTGGGCGACACTGTGACGCTACCTGCAGGGATGACGCCTGTAAGCGAGGGGGAGAGCGCAATCTCGCTCGCCGAAAATCGCTTTGCCCCGCTCTTCGTAGCTCGCTGCTTCACTCATCAGTAAAACCTCCGATTGATATGCGAATCGCCAACTGGCCGGCATTGTACAGACGTTCTTCTCCCATGCAAATAGCTTCCTTCCAGTCTGCTTGGGCTCGCTTCTTCTTGCACCCAAAGAAAGTTTGAGTAAGATCAAATCACCATGAATAGGACAACCCGGTTCGCGAGTGCAGACGATCGACACGCTGCCCGCGCGTTCTATGGTTTTGTTTCTGGCATGGTCATGCAAAGCACCACTTTGTCCCCATAGCCTTTTCGGTTGGGACGAAGTGGCGACAAGGACCGCAGGGATTCTCCCTGGGGTCTTTTCTATTGGCACTTTTCAAGAGAAATGGGCGGTTATCAGGGCAGCAAGGGACTATGGAGGAACAACATGGGTACTGGGTTCTCAACGAAGGCGGTTCATGCAGGCGAAGGAAAGGGCAAACCATACGACGCCGTAACCATGCCCATTGTGCAAACGTCGACCTATGCGTTTGCCAACACGCAAGAGATTCTCGATTTCGTCGCCAAGAAGGAATCCGGCGAATCGAATTTGCGCGGTGAGTACGGACGCTACGGCAATCCGACGCAAACGGCCGTCGAAGAGAAAGTCGCTGCACTAGAAGGCGGAGAGCGTGCCCTGCTGTTCTCCAGTGGGATGGGTGCGATCACCACCGTCCTTCTCGCCTTCCTCAATCGGGGAGACCATCTGGTGATCGCATCCAGTACCTATCGCCAAACACGCAACTTCGTCAACGATCACCTCTCGCGCTTTGGGATTGAGGTAACTTTCTTGAAGGATGGCGAGGTTCACAAGCTCGAAAGCAGCCTGCGCCCCAACACTAAGCTCATCTTCTGCGAAGTGCCGACCAATCCCTACTTACGAGTGATCGATCTGGCCCAAGTCAGCGCCATTGCTCGACAGCACGG
>CAZKDW010000045.1:0-10431 GCA_964551625.1 uncultured Thermotogae bacterium
TTGGTGCAGAAACAGCTCGGGCATCGGTCGATTCAAACAACACAGATCTACGCCGATGTTCTCAATGAGGATGCCGTTCTTGCTGTAGACAATCTGCCTCAGTAACAGCTATCTGCGTACTGCAGGCGTTCGCAAAGACACGTCTGCGAACGTCTTGGCGAAATCTTCACATCCGTCAGCTAGTGTCTGTTAGATGATGCGAGATACTCTTTCACTTCGAACCGTGGCCCAGTTGCTCTCATTGTTTGTCGCTCTATTTCTATTCTCAGCATACGGCGTAGCGCAAACCTATTTGACCGTTGAGCTAGGATTTGAAGGCAAATTGATGCCCGATCGCTATGCCCCGATCCTCATCGACGTCCATGACTATCAGGCCGCAGAGCCAGGCCGCTTGCGAATCACTCAGATCGCAGGGAATGAGTGGCGCGGCGAAGCTACGCTTCAGCAGGAGTTGGGCTACGCCATTCAATCGAGCGGACGATACGAAACCGTCATCCCCGTCTATGATCCTGTCAATCCAATCACCGTGGAGCTGCTATCACCGACAGATACGGTACTTGCATCGACGATTGTCAACCAGAAATCCACCATGAGACCAGCGCCCTATCCTGTGTTGGATAAACAGCTTCCGCGGTTTGATCCGCGGGCAGCCATCATCGACCCGACATCTCTGCCAAACCAATGGTGGGCACTGGACGGTGTTGAAAACCTTTGGATAGCTTCTCCCTTATCCAGTGAGACCTGGACGGCCATCTCTCAATGGGTCCTTGCCGGCGGATCCCTTGTTCTGCTCACAGGAACCGACTTCTATCGGATGGATTCACCTCAGCTCCGAGAGTTACTCCCTGTCTTCAATCCAGAGATTCGCACGACGCCTATAGGAACGACCTATCTCTCTGGATCTCATCCGGGGGCCGTTATCGATCTGTTGGCGGAAGAAGGTTTCCCTCTGCTGCTGCACAGCAAGTATGGAGCAGGAAACGTATCTCTGGTCACTCGGGAAGCATCCGCGTTGTCTGTCGAAGACTTGCAGGAGATCAGCATCTCTATTGCACCCGCCGCCTTGCTTTCACTGACCAATACAACAGACTTGATCCTCAGAGCCCAACCAGCGGTTACGCTCAATTCTTTGCTCGTTCTCGTGATGATCGCCCTGCTTGGAACCCTTGTCTGCGTCTGCGCTCTAATCGGCCGGCGAAATCCCAAGCTAGGCTGGGCCTTTCTGCTTATCTGTGCACTTAGCATTGCGGTTTCATCCGGTTTAGCCTCTAACCCAACCGCGCACTCAGTGGATATTTATACTACTAATTCGCACTTCTACCTCCAAGCTTCTGTCAGTTTACTTTCTGTTAGTTCCAGTTCGTATGCCTCAGTCGTTACATCCTTCAATCAAGCACATAAAGAAGGCCTGCTTCCACTTGAATCGTTGCCGCGAAGCCTACAGCTCACGACCTCGTTCGACAGCCTAACACTGCCTGGGAAGACACAACGGAGCCTGTCTGCGGGTGATATGCGCAGCTGGCATGCCTATGGAACGGCCGCCTCGGTGTTCGACCTTCAGATGCTTTCCGAATCAACGGTTCGCATCAGCAATTCCTATCCCACCAGTTTCGATGCTGCTTGGATCCTTATTGAAGGTCTCGTTTATCCGATGACAGACATTCAACGAGGCAGTCATGATTACGATCTGGATGCGGAGGCCTCTGTTCGCCTGACATCATTCCTGGCGGAGACGTATTCGCAACGCGCCCCAGCGACACTACAGCTCATCCGAGAGATCCACAACGCGTTTACCCTATCCCAGGGTGTTTGGCTGATTGCGACAGCTGAAGACGCCCAACTCATCACGGGTGATAACACGCAAAAAGTGAGAGATATCACTCTCGTCGTTGTCCGCGCAGAGGAGGCTAATCGTGCGATCTGATACTGTTTTCTCGACGAGCTCCCTGCAGGCATACCTTTCGCTCATCTTTCTGTGTGGAGCAGCTCTTGCAGCCTCCATCCATCCAGCAGCACGGATTGCCGAACTCCATGGGTCGGTTATGCCTTATGCCCCTGGCCTGTTCCCCCTTTCTTTCGTCCTCCTCTTCGGCTTGTTCTCAATCAATCGAGGAGCTGTCATTGCCTCAAACGCAGCCCCTCACATCTCGCAGAGCAAACTGGTTCTTCGCATTCTTGAGCACATTGCCTATGGTCTTGTGCTCCTTTCGCCCTACCTCATCTACTCGCGCGCGCTCCTGCCAAATACGGGCGTGGATCTCTTCCTTCTTGTTGTGTACTCAATTATCTCAGCACTTTTCTTCTGCCTACTCTCGTTTCGACTTGAGCGTCGGGGCGATCACTGGAAGAAAGGCTCGTTTCTTCTTAGATACGGCAGCTTCTTAGCATTCTGCCTTGTCCCTTTCGGCTTAGGCATCAGTCATTCCTCGCTTCGTTTCCTTGTTACCGCCAGCCCAGCTGGATTTGTGACTCAACTCATGGGAGGAGCCTCGGCGCTAGAGCTGGCCTCAGGGTTTCTTGTTCCACTTCTAGGTATTCTCTGGATTCTCACGCGCAGGCAACGATTTGATAGGAGGCACCATGCAGTTTAATTTCTCTCGCTTCCTGCTGAACATTGAGCATCGCGATCGGCGATTTCGGGGTCTTTCTCTGGCCTGTCGCCTGCTGTTCTATGGCAGTCTCGCTAGTATCACAGCCATCTTGGTTCTTCGATGGCTGATTCCTAGTCTGAACCGAGGGACGCTGCTTCTGGCCTTTCTGATCCCGGCTTTCTTGGCGAGCGCAGCGTTCATTCTTGGATGGTGGAAGCGTCCGGATCTACCTCGCCTTCTCCTGAACCTTGATGATGAACTCAAGTCAGGCGCGCGCATTAGCTCTCTCTATGAAGAACGGCTGCGTGGGCACGATTCCTTTTTCCGCAAGCGGTTGGAGCGCCTTGTCGAACCCCTTGCTGCAGACTGGAAACGAGGTCTCAGACTGCCACGACATACGCTCCGCTTTCTATCTGCAGGGCTTTCAGGGATCTTAATCGCAGGGATTCTTCTCTTTGTACCGCTTCCGTTTCCACAGGCTGCATCCATGGTAGCCCCGGCGCAAAGTGAGACTTCTGCCACACAGGGAGTTCGATCCACGGCACCTGATCGCGAAGGTTCAGCGGCATCCGATGATACGGCTGTCGCTCTTGAGACCCACGAGCAAGTTCCCGACTCATCAAGCGATCCATCTGACGAAGATCCCCTCCCACTTTCACCTAACGAAGAACTCTCGCTGGAGTCCGTGCTGGAGGAATTGAGCAGCCTGTCTCGGGGACAAGCCCAAGTCACTGCGCCAACGACATCCGACGAGCTACTGAATCTAGCCAATGTTCAAGATCAGGCCAAACAGGCTCTGTCTGACATGCTTCAGGATCTTCAAGAACAAATGGAAGGCAGCCCTCGGCCGTTGACACAGGAAGAGTCTGCCGGCATCCAAGAGTTGGCTGCACAAACCGGAGACTCGAGTCTCGAACAGGCGACAAGAGACCTCACAGAAGAGACCGACCCCGCTGAGATGGATGAGAAGATGCAGGATCTCATCGACGAGATGGATCCAAGTGCCAGCGATCCAGGCGCAGTGCCAGAAACCAACGACGACACAGAAGATGGATCCAGTCAGGATGCGCCTCGGAGCACCGAGATTTCTGGAGATGAAGAAGCTGGCCAGAAGTTCCTCGAACAGACGGCCCAGCGAATGGAGGAACAGGCCAATGCCGAGTCCCAGCAAGAGGGACAGACTCAACAAGCTGCCAGTCAAACGGACCAAGACGAGTCCAAAGAGCCAGGCGAAGCTGGCGCGGCCGAGGCACGAATGGCAGGTGAACCGGATGACCTGGCGCAAGTCGGTGGCGAAGACGGCCTTGGCGGCAATCCCAGTGATGGACCCCAGCCAGGAGACGTCGGCTTTATCCAAGAAGAAGCGCCCTCAACCATCGGCGAAGAGGGCGATTTCGTCGATGAATTCGTCACCAAGGGAGTGCCTATTGAAATGGTCCCGCTGCAGAATGGTGGGAGCACACGGTTCGTCAATTTCGAGCAAATGAGCTCCATTCTACAAGGTCGCGACTTGCCCGAAGAAGCCCAAGCTTCGATCCGCAGATACTTCGAATTAATCACACAACCTGAAGGAGGATCATGATTTCGGAACAGGATTTCCAGGCTGCAACTGCTACGTTTGAGCGACTTCGCTCGTCAATCGCTGAGGTGATCGTCGGGCATGACGCCGTTGTCCGCTTTGCCCTGATCTCATTGCTCTGCAAGGGTAATGTGCTGTTTGAGGGCGTTCCTGGATTGGGCAAGACGCTTCTCGTGCGAACACTCGCCAGCGCACTAGGGCTCAAGTTTTCGCGCATCCAATTCACTCCCGACCTCATGCCTGCTGATATCGTAGGAACGGACATCCTCACCGAGGAAGATGGCCAACGTAAGTTCTCCTTCGCTGCTGGGCCTGTATTCGCAAACGTCGTCCTAGCAGACGAGATCAACCGCGCCACCCCCAAGACACAGTCCGCGCTGCTCGAAGCGATGGCAGAGCGCACAGTCACGGTCGGGGCTAAGACGTACACGCTTGAAGAACCCTACATCGTGCTTGCGACACAGAATCCGATCGAGATGGAAGGAACGTATCCACTTCCTGAAGCGCAAATCGACCGCTTCCTCCTCAAGGCGAAGGTGTCGTTCCCATCGCTCGAAGCATTGATTCAGATTACAGAGCGGACTACAGAAGGCCGCGGAATCCAGCTCCCAGAACCCACAGCAACAGCTGCCGATATCTTAACAGCCCGGGAGATCGTTCGTGCCCTACCCATAGCGGCAAGCCTGCGAGAATACGTAGCGCGATTGGTGCTTGCGACACATCCCGAGTCCGAGTACTCGCCCGCTCAAGTGAAGGAATACGTAGAGTATGGCGGAAGCCCTCGCGCAGCCATTGCCCTCGTCATGGGGGCGAAGGCACACGCCTTCTTGGATGGCGAAGTCAATGTTCGTCGAGAAGACATCGAAGCCGTGTTCAGGCCCGCGCTAACCCATCGCCTCGTACTCAACTTCCGGGGAGAAGCCGAGGGCATCTCAACAGACACGCTTCTTGACGAAGTCTGGAACAAGACGGCTACGACCTAATGCCTCGATTCATTGATGAAGCCTTCTTGCAGCGTTTGGCCAAACTTCGCTTCATCGTCAAGGGGCGGAGACATGGCCGACTGTCTGGCGTTCACGCGTCTCCGCGAGCCGGCGTCAGCTTGGAGTTCTCGGATTACCGAGCCTATTCTCCTGGCGATGACTTCCGCCACATCGATTGGAATGTCTATGGTCGCCTAAATCGCGTACTCGTCAAGACGTTCGTTCACGAAGCCGACCTACCCATTTACTTATTGGTCGATTTCAGCGCATCGATGCAAGTAGGCACACCAAGCAAGGCCCAATATGCGGCTCAATTTGCTGCTGGAATGGCCTACCTGGGCCTCAAGGAGACCGATCGCGTCGGCGTCTACCCATTCAATGACAAGCTCATCCCAGGCCTGCCTCCCAGACACGGCATGGGGCAGATGGGCAAGATCGTTCGTCTGCTTCGCGAAGCAGAGCCGGGCGGGCACACGTCCATCAATCAAGCCATCTCGGACTTTCTTTCGCAAACGAGAGAGAGTGGCATCGTCTTCATCATCAGCGATTTCCTCGGGTCAGAGGAGTTTGAAGAAGGATTGGCCAAGCTTGTCTATCGTGGCGATGATGTCACTGCCATTCAGGTCCTTGATCCTGCGGACGTGTCGCCACCCATGGTGGGAACCACGCGCATTGTCGATGTTGAATCAAGCCAACGGTTGACGTTGACTATCGGCCATCGAACAAAAGAGGAATACGAACAGCGATTTCAAGCATTTCAAGCTCGGCTAAAGGCATTCATGCTTTCGCAACGAATCAACCATTTCCAGGTCACAACCGATCGCTCCATGGAGCAATTCATTCATGAGGATCTTCGTGCGGGAGGCGTTTTGCGATGAGTTTTCAGAATCCATCAGCGTTTTACCTCTTCTTCGGAGCTCTGCTCATTCTACTTCTGCACTTTCTCCGATCGCGAGAACGCCGCCGCGATGTCTCAGCCCTGTTCTTGTGGGAGGGGCTTCCAGGAGATCCCCAGTCCAAGGCCGCACAGATCCGCCAGCACATCGATCCTCTTCTCCTCCTGCAGCTAGGCGTTCTGGCTGCTCTCGCAATGGCCCTTACGCAACCCGTGCTGCCCATCTCTCAACAGTCAATCTCAGGATTGGCCATCGTGATTGACGGAAGCGCAAGCATGCGGACACGGAGCGATTCGGGGTCCACAAGATATCGGGAGACGATTGAAGAAGCCGTGGCCTCACTTGAGGAATACCCCGCAGACAAGACCGTACTCATTCAACTATCCGAGCATCCGCAGCTGCTGGCTCATCCCAATAACACCACCGACTTAGCCGCCGTCCTGCGGTCGTCATCGCCCACATGGTTTGCAGATGGGACTGCAGATGGGCTACTTACCATGCTAGGAAGCGTTGGCGGCGCCGGGCAATTTGAGCGAATCGTCGTGCTTTCCGATCACGCGATTGCCGAATTGCCTGAGCAGGCCGATCTGCTTCTCTTTGATAGCGGGAGCAACGTTGGGATTAGCGCCTTCTCCGTTCGTCAGGATGTCACCGACTATGGCATGTCAGCATTTGTGGAAGTTGTCAATGACACGGCCGGCTATATCGACACGCAGATTCGCATCAGCGATGGCGAGAATCAGACAACGCTTACCTTGATGCTGCCTCCTACTTCGATCGAGCAATACACGATCCCCTTCCCCAATTCGCGCGGATCCGTATTCACAGCCACACTAGACTATGCCGACGCTTTTGAAGCGGACAACAAACGCTTCTTTGCCCTGGATCGTCCCATTGACGTCCGCATCTTTTGGATAGGAGAACGCAATCGCTACCTACTCGCTGCCCTGCGAGCATCTGTGCCGGTCACAGAAGTGGCTGACATTGCGTTGGCCGACCTCGTCATTGTGAATCAAACGCAAGTACCTGCGATTGATCATGGCGTTGTGCTACTGCTTCAATCAGGCATGGATGGTGTAGTCAGCTTGGGAGAGCTTCGGGAAGCCGGTGACATTCTCGCTACTTCGCCAACACATCGCCTTCTCCGATCGATCGATGTTGACGATTTACGCATTCGGCAGGTCTCTGAGGCTCAGTTTGAAGTCCCGTACGAATCGCTGCTCGAATCCAATGGACTTCCCGTTCTCGTCGAAGTGAATGAGCCTTCTCGGAGGTTGCTCTTCTTGTTGGCCGATCTGATGGATACAAACCTCCCGATTACCGTTGACTTCCCCATTCTCATCCGGAATCTGGTAAACGAACTGGTTCGCGTACCCGCAGAGTTATCCTATCAATCTCCGCAAGTCGGCGACTTCATCCGCCTCGATGGCAGGGGAACTATCGAATCTCTCACAACTGCCGATGACGAAGCCATCGCCTATTCCTCAGCACTTCTGACCTTCGCTCCACCCGAGCCAGGGATTTATACCCTGCGAACGGACAAGGGAGCCTTCGCGTTGACAGTGAACGTTCCGGCATCAGAAACTTCGCTTCGTGCAGAAAAGCTGGTAGCTTCAACACGCACGGACACTGAGCCATCTGAACGTCTCTATCCGTTGTGGAGAATTCTTCTCGCCATCGCAGGCATTCTACTACTTGTCGAGATCGTCCTTCATCTAGGCTTGAGTGTGCCCCTTAGGAGGTCGTCTTGATCCGATTCCTCTCTCCCTATCTCCTTTTCGCGCTCGTCCCCGTGTTTGCGGCCAGCCTGTACCTTATCGTGCGCAAAGGCCGCTATGCCCTACTCCGTACGGTTATTTTGACGCTCGCCATTCTTGCCGCAGCCATGCCATTTCGTGCACACCAAACGCTGACCCACAACGTATTCTTCCTGGTTGATCGATCCGCATCCGTCACGCTGACAACCTATGACAGCGAAGTGCGTACACAGATTCAAGACATCATGGAGGCCTCTGCCAACACAAATTATGGCTTGATCGAATTCGCAACGACTGCCGTCGTCAGTGCTCCGCTGGGGATGACAACGCTACCACTAGGAATGGCTTCGCTGGACGATTCTGAATCGAACCTGCATGCTGCAATTGAATTGGCTCTATCTATTATGCCTGTCGATCAATCCAACCAACTCGTTCTGGTGAGCGATGGCCAATTCACTGACCTGACAGACCGAGCGCTAAGTCTCATCGAATTGTCTGGCATCGCGGTATCAGTTCTTCCAGTAGGCGGCGACATTCCATCCGATATATCGCTCGCTCACCTATCTGCGCCATCTAGCATCCAGATTGGCCGCCCCTTCAACCTCACGATGAGCATCTCAGCGCAGGGTGAAGGCCCCGTTCGTTTGGTCCTGTATCGGGATGACGACATTGTGAGCGTCCAAGATCTTGATATCGCTGCGGGGATAACTGAAATAGAGATCACAGATGAGCTAGATCAATTAGGTTCATTTGTCTACCAAGCAATTGTTAAGGGCACTGACGATCCCATCCCCGCCAACGATGATTTGTCCGTTCTCGTTCGCTCGACAGAAGTGCCCAGCATCTTACTCATCGATCGCCTTGAGACATCCCGCGTCTCCACGTTGCTAGACTCTCTCGGCATCTCCTACAACGTGGCAAGCTCCATTCCTTCGTTGGAAGCACTCTCTGATTATCGGCAACTCATCCTGGCGAGTGGCCGGCTGGAGGATTACACGCTGACCGAGATCGAGACGATCGAGCATTTCAGCCGCCAGCTTGGCGGCGGCGTCCTCCTGCTGGCAGGCGAACAAGAGGCACGCGGGTTCAGCCATGGCGGGATCCAGCGACTGCTCCCCATCACCTTTGACATCCCCGAGAAGACGGGCGAAGCCAGCTTGGCCATCGTCTACCTTCTCGATCGCTCCGCCAGCATGCGAGCACGCGTCGATGGCGTCGAGAAACTCGACGTGCTGAAAGAAGCCGCTGTTGCCAGCATCAACCTCCTCGATGAGGAGTCGCTGGTTGGCATCATCGCATTCGATCGCGTACATGATTGGGTCCTCCCCATCGCAACTGTCGATTTCACAGCCGTCATTGATGCCCTACAGCCCATGGATGCCATCGGCGGCACCGACATCTACTTCCCGCTCGTGGATGCCCTCGACAAGCTCGGGCAGGTGAAAGCTCGCTCCAAACATGTACTGCTCATCTCTGACGGGAAAGCCGGAGACGACGTTCGCGACTACCCCGGCCTGGTTCGTCGGCTCGAGGCGACGCCAGACACCACCTTGTCCGCCATCGCCGTTGGAACAGCACCCAACACGACACTACTGGGGGCATTGGTCAAGGCGGGCGGAGGCACGCTCTATCTGGCCGATGACTTCTCCACCTTGCCTCAAGTATCCATTGATGCGACACAAAGATTAAGCCGAGAGCGCTTCGTCATTGAGGATACCGAAGTCAACGGTCGACTCCTTACAACGCATGCGACAGCTCCGGTTCCTCCCCTGCAAGGCTATGTCGTCGGCTATCCAAAAGAGACAGCCCAAACCCTCCTGTGGGGCGGAGACGATCCGTTGGTCTCGACATGGCGAGTGGGCCTTGGATCCATCACCGTCGTATCAACGGATTTGAGCGGCGACTGGACGCAGCAGTGGTTTGAATGGCCGGGATTGCCTCGCTTGTTTGAAGGCGTCTTGGCAACGATTGAACCAGATACCAGTACAGCCCTAGGGCTATCTACAACCGTCTCATTTGAGGGTTCGACCACGTCCATCCTCGTCGACGCGCGCAATGATGACGGAAGCTATGCGAACTTCCTCGATATCGACGCGTCCGTGCTTCCAATCGATTTCATGCTGCCGCTCTCGCAAGTATCTCCTGGCCTGTATCAGGCAAGCTTCCCTACGCCTACCAAAGGCGGATACACCATTCAGATTCTTGATCGAACACGCGACCGGTCGATGTCGGTTCCTTTGACTGTGCCCTACGCATGGGAAGTTGCCGAGATTCGCCAGAATCTTGACACCTTGCGTTGGATTGCAGCAACGTCGAATGGCGTCGTCCTGGATGAGGGTGTCTCACTGCCACAAGCCGAAGAGCGTCTGACGATCCAACTGAGCCCGCTACACAGCCTGTTCATTCTCAGCGCATTAATCCTCTTCCTGCTGGAGCTCATCATCCGCAAATGGCCTGTGCTCAAGAAAGAATAAGAACACGAATTCTTTGCCTACGAAACGTCGGCTCTTGCGCCCGATTGTTTGAGCTATGATTTCCTTCGTGCCTCCGTGCCTTTGTGAGAAAACCCTCAACCTCGACTCTCACGGAGGCACAGAGGCGCAGAGAACACCGAGATCTCATGGT
>CAZKDW010000046.1:0-5103 GCA_964551625.1 uncultured Thermotogae bacterium
TTATTAGGGCGGAAGGATTCGAACCTTCGGTCACGGCGCCAAAGGCCGCTGCCTTACCGCTTGGCTACGCCCTAAAACGTTTCGTCTTCTGTATAAATCGTAGACGATACGAGCGGTTACTCCTTACTCATGAAGCTATGATACTCATCCATAATTCGAGATTCCATGATCCCCCGAATTCGATACTGACTGGATGATCGTTCTATGCGCCGATGGTAGCGAAACGGGTGGATCCATGCAATCGTCTAACTGCTCTCTGAGATCTCTAACTCAGTAACGCCGTCTCCACCGAGGTTCGGCGGTGCGAATCCAACCGCTGAGATAAATCGGCACGACCCAAGGTACGACTGCACTGCGTCTCGCAGTGCCCCGGTCCCTTTCCCGTGAAGAATGCGTGCCTTGCGGATGTCGGCCAGTAACAATTGATCGAGATACTCTTCCACAAGCCGTAGCGCTTCATTGACTGTTAGTCCCATGACGTTGAGTTCAAGCGGAACTTGTCTCGATCTCAAGCGTTTGGGTCGAATCATCGCGCGCTTCTCGTGCGATGGCTCGATCTTCTTGATTCGTTTTCGCGCGGCAATGAGATCAGAGGGCACTGTCTGCACACGAATCCCATCCATGTCGACGGTTACTTTATCCTTGGCTGCCAACTGAACGATGCGCCCGTCTGTCGCCAGGCTGCGTACATGCACCGTTTGGCCTACCTCCAATTCGTTTGGATCTAGCGAGTCGGAGTGACGAATTTGCTGAGCTTCTTCCTGCTGTTGGCGCGTTTCTTCGCGCAATTCGCTGATCTCTCGCAGATGCTCGCGCCGCTTGTCGTCTGATTCACTGTTCTGAGCAGAAGCCAGCAGTGCTTCCATCCGCTGCTGGCTGTCACGCAGAAAATCATCCAGTACTCGGAACCGATCCGATAGGGCTGATTCTTTCTCTGACTCGAATGCGATCAACTGACGCTCGTAGGTCTCTCGTAAGGCTGCTGCTTCAGATCGGTCCTGATCTGTCGCCAAGCGCTGCGATCGCATGGCCTGACGTTCTCGTTCAAGCTCGGCAAGGATGTCTTCTGCCCGAATCTCTCCCTGAGATAGGAACGACCGCGCCCGCTCAATGCGATCTGCTGGAAAGCCCAACTGCTCTGCGATGATGAAGGCGTTGCTGCGTCCTGGCACGCCTTCTACAACGCGATAGGTCGGCGACAACGTCTTGATGTCGAATTCCATCGACGCAGTCTTGACTTCGGGGTGTCGAATGGCAAAGAACTTGAGCGGCGTGAGGTGCGTAGAGATGCAAACCATGGCATTGGATTCAAGCAAGGCTTCAATCACAGAGAGGCCGAGAGCAGCGCCTTCTTGAGGGTCGGTTCCCGCACCCAATTCGTCGAGCAAGACGAGCGTATCGACATTCGATTCCGTGAGTACGGACACAATGTTGGTCATGTGTGCCGAGAAGGTCGACAGGTTCTGTGCGATCGACTGTTCATCGCCAATATCCGTTCGCACACTCGCAAAAAGCGGCAATTGAGAATCGGGCGACGCAGGAATGGGAATGGCTGCCTGTGTCATCAACGCCAATAAGCCAATCGTCTTGAGGCTCACGGTCTTGCCTCCCGTATTCGGGCCCGTAAGCACCATCATGCGCGATTTGTCTCCCAACGACAGCGAAACAGGAACTACGGCCTCGGCATCAATGAGTGGATGTCTCGCATGGCGAAGTTTGATGACTGGGCCAATCTCAGGGAAGTCACAGTGCGCCAGGATTGCATAATCTGCCCTGGCGAAAGTTGAGTCCAAATGTGCCAGGATAGCACGATCTCGCAAGAAGGCAGCCTCGGATTCAAGAAACTCGTGAGTCAGTGCCCGGAGGATTCTGCGGATCTCATCTCGAATGTCGTTATCTAGCTGCGACACCCGGTTGTTTTCGGGAACGAACCCAGGCGGCTCGACATACAATGTCTGGCCAGTCGCCGATCGGTCATGCACAATAAATTCCATCGCGCTGACTGCGCCACTGCGAATGGAGACGACCAACCGCCCTCGTCGCCGCGTAATCACAGGGTCGGAAATAAGTTCGGAATTGCGATCGATGAATCCTCTTAATTTGGCTTCAATGCGCCCTTCGATCGTGCGTCGTTTGCGAGTCAGCTGACTCAGCGCAGGTGTCGCATCGTCGCGAATGCCTCCCCGCTCATCAATCGCTTGATGAATGTTGCGTCGGATCGATGAACCGCCCGCCGTCATTCGCTCGGCGATCTTTGAAAGCAAGGGACCTTCTGCATTCTCGACCAGCGTCTCCTGTACCTGCAGCGTGCCCTCAATTGTGTTGAGTACAACGGCAAAAGCCTCGCCGTCGAGAGCGGCACTGTCCCTGGCGCGAGAGATAAGAGGAGCTAGATCGCGAACGCCTCCTAGCGAGAATCGTCCGTGCACACTGAGAAATCGCATGGCTTCTCGAACCTCGTCCATTGCCGCTGCGATTGCTTCACCATTGGCAATGGGCACCAACGCGTCAACAGCCTCTTCTCCGAGAGAACAGGATGCATGCTGACGAACGATCGCCTTGACGCGATCGAACTCCAGGTCACGTAGGGTCTTGTCGATAGCGACAACTGTAGGCTGCACGATTCCTCCAGATTTCTAGACGGTCTTGGTGCGACATGATACCGCAATCGCCCTCGCTGTACCGAAATAGTCAGTTGCGCAATTCCCCGATCCCATGCACAATCCACGTCTACTCAAGAAGCGTGCGTGCGACAGACCGTCTGCACACGTTTGGCCCAGCACAGAAGACGAGAAGGAGGCGCCGTGAAATCATCATCTATGGTTCGTGTGTACGGCGCTCTCATTGCTGCCATGATCACCTGGGGATTCTCGTTTCTCGCAATTAAACACATTATTGGAACGATCCCCATCTTCTCGTTACTGTTCGCCCGCTTCCTGTTGGCCACGATCCTACTGGGGATTCTAGGACTTGCGCGAAAGCAGCTACGCCTGCCCAAACGCGAGCTGGTGACTTTGGCTTGGCTGTCAGTCTTGAGCCCCGTCGGTTACTTTCTCTTTGAGACCTACGGTGTCCTCTACACCCAACCGAGCCATGTAGCCGTCATCATCGCCACCATTCCCATTGCCGTCTACCTGATCGCCTTTGCTCGGAAGCAGGAGCGGCTCACATGGCGCAGATCGGCAGGTATCCTCATCGCTTATTCGGGAATCTTGGTCATCATTGGCTGGGGAAAGAATGAGGCTGGCGCTAGCCTGTTAGGAGATGTCCTCGTTCTCGGTGCCGTCCTCTGCGCTGCCGTGCGTACAAGCTTGATCAAGGACGCGCTCCGACGAGTGACGCCCCTTCAGCTAACGTTCTATCAGTTCTTCTTCTCTCTCTTTGTCTTTGGCCCATTGGCTCTCACAGAAGGCATAGCATGGATCGGCCAAGTCACACCCACCGTGCTCCTTGAGCTGCTCTTCCTTGGCGTGTTCTGCTCTGCCGGAGCTTTTCTGTTCATGCACTATGCGTTGGCCCACCTATCGGCCACACAAGTCGCTGTATCCGCCAATCTGGTTCCCGTTATCACGCTGGCTGCCGAGATCGGCATCTTGGGAGCCGCCATAACGCTCCCAAAGACGTTGGGTATCGTCATCACGTTATTGGGCGTTCTGCTGACGCAATTGGATCGCTCGTCGCCAGTGCCGCCTCGACTCGACTACGAATCCATCGTGCCGAAGACCTAGTCATTGCGTTAAGCAAGTCCCCACGTGAGAATGGGGCTACGCTTCAACAGCTACCGACAAGCCTACTGGCGATTATCCTGCAGTAATCAAGAACGAGGAGATAGCATGTCAAAGATGCACAAGCGCGTTCGAGAACTTGCCTCGATGCTGCTCCCGCATCCGATCCTTGCCAAGGACGTGTTGCGATTGGCAACGCCCGTGACCTTGGGCATGCTCACATTTACACTGCTATCCATCGTTGATACTGCCATGCTGGGGCGCCTGGGAGCTGTTCCGTTGGCTGCTGCGGGTGTAGCCGGCGTCTTGTACTTCGCCGTCGTCTTCCCCCTCTCATCGATGAGTGTGGGAACGCAGGCCTTGGTTGCCCGTCGATTTGGCGAAGGCAACGCGCTGCAGTGCGGTCAAATATTGAATACGGGACTGGTTCTCTGTCTCGCTTTCGGCATCCCGCTCGTCATCGCCGCGCCGTGGCTGGCTCGAATCATCGCACCCTTGTCTTCCAACGATCCACAGGTAATCGAAGCGGGCGCCGTCTACCTCCAATTTCGACTGCTGGGATCTCCCTTCATGCTGTTCAACTTTGTCAGTAACGGATTCTTCGCTGGGATTGGCAAGACCAAGCATCAATTGGTCGGCTCAAGCATTATTACGGCAGCGAACATCGTGCTTGATTACGTGCTGATCTTCGGTCATGCCGGGTTTCCCAAATTAGGCATTCAGGGAGCATCCATCGCTTCGTCCATCGCCTTGGGCGTGGGGTCCATCTACTACTTAATTGTGCTCCTGCTGCCTGGCTATCGATCCATGTATAGCGCGCTCCAACGCCCATGGTTTACTATGCGATGGCTCCGGCCGATGGTTCGCTTGTCCGGTCCTATCCTTGCACAGCGTATCCTCTCTAATGGGGCCTGGGCGGTCTTCTTCTCACTCATCGCCCGCATTGGCACCGTGGAGTTGGCTGCTACCAACGTCATACGTTCGATTTATAATCTCTCCATCATGATCGCTATCGGATTGGGCACCGCTTCTGCCGCATTGATCGGACAAAACCTGGGCGCGAACAAGCCGGAGCGGGCCGAGAAGCTGGCCTGGGAGTCCGTCAAAATCGCTACCTACGCGATGGCCGCCATTGGCCTCTTGTTCATCTTGGCTCCCGGATTCGTATTTCGTATCTACACATTCGACGCCTCGGTCATCGCTGTTGGGCGTCTGCCCCTCATGCTGCTGGGCCCTGTCCAGGCATTCGCTGGTTTCGCGTTGGTCCTGTCCCTCTCCCTGCAAGGAGCGGGGAACACGCGCTACGTGATGGTTGTTGAAATTTTGTGCATTCTCCTCTACTTGCCAACTGTCTACTTCCTCGGCCTCCACACCTCAT
>CAZKDW010000046.1:5203-7291 GCA_964551625.1 uncultured Thermotogae bacterium
TTGTGCATTCTCCTCTACTTGCCAACTGTCTACTTCCTCGGCCTCCACACCTCATTGGGACTCGTTGGCGCTTGGACTGGCGAGTATATCTACTGGGTTCTTCTCGCCATCGCCATGGTGTGGAAGTTCAAAACAGGGTCGTGGAAGACGATCAAGCTGTAGGTTCGCCCAGAACCAATACCAAATCAGCAACGTTCGTCCTCGTTGGCCCTGTCCACAATAGATCGTCTGTCAAGGCCAATACACGGTGGCTGTCATTCTGATCGAGAGCAACTACTGGATCTATCCCCCGATCGCGTGCCCGTTGAATCGTGCCACCATCAACTAGCGCACCAGCTGCATCTGTTGGGCCATCGGTCCCATCTGTGGCCAACGCGGCAAAGGAAATTCCCGCCACGCCCTCAAGACGCAGGGCGGCAGCCAACGCCAGCTCCTGATTGCGTCCGCCCAGTCCGTCTCCGCGAACGATAACCGTCGTCTCGCCGCCAGCGATCAGCGCCCACTTCCTCGATGAATGACTCGCTAATTCGATCGCCCTCTCGGCAAGCTGAAATCCAACATCTCGGGCTTCTCCCATCAGAGAGGAGGTCTCGCTGTGCACATCAAATCCAGCCGCACTGGCCGCCGATCCAAGAGCGTGAACCGCTGTCGCATTATTCGCCAGCAGATGGGCATGGGATCTCTGAAAGATGGGATCTCCCGGCTTCGGCGTTTCAGATACTTGCGAAGCCATGCCTGAGATAAGGTGCGATCGGATGGCCTGAGGGACGCGATCCGACAGGTTCGCCTCCTGAAGCACAGCCACGGCATCTGCAAACGATGTGGGGTCAGGCACTGTCGGGCCTGAAGCAATCGACTCCAGCCTATCGCCGATCACATCAGACAGGATCAGCGTGACCACAGTGGCTGGATGTAGAAGCCCCATCAGTTGGCCGCCCTGCAATCGGGAAATATGCCGCCGCACCGTATTCATCTCGTCAATGGTGACGCCTGAGTGCAAGAGTAGTTCCGTCGTACAGGCAACATCTGCAAGGCGAATGCCCGGCGGGGGCGAGGCGAGCAGAGCAGAGCCTCCTCCAGAAAGAAGACAAAGAACGAGATCATCAGGCGCCACGTTGCGGGTAATCTCGAGGACGGCGTCTGCTCCCTCTGTTGTTTCAGGCAGGGGATGTCCGGCTTCGATGACGCGGACACATGCTGTGCTGCCCCCATAGCCCGTTCGCGTAATCGCAACACCGCCAGCGACGCGCTCACGACCGAGAAGGGCTTCCACTGCTCGTGCCATAGGCACGCTCGCCTTGCCAATCGACAGGATCCAGATCCGCCGAGTATCCAACGGGATGGACAGCTTTCCCACGCGCAGTGCATTCGCCCCAACAGTCAATTGCTCAGCTATCAGTGTCTCTGGATCAATGGCCGCCAACGCTGATTCAAGGATCTCCAGCTGCACATCGCCATAAGGGTGTTCTCGGAGTCCGTCTCGCCGCAGGGTTATCATAGCTTCTCCTTCCGATGACTTGAGAAGTTGCAGAAGCAACTCAAGGGACAGCCCTCGCAAATCGGCTGCGGACGACAATGCGTCTTCCCATGATGAACGATCAGGGCATGGGCTTCAGCGAAGATATGCACATCCCGAGGAAGCGCTACCGTGAAGCAAGACTGGATTTCTGCATAGGATTCATCCCCCTTGATCCACCCCAGCCGTCCAAGAATTCTCCGTGTGTACGCGTCGATAACGAAGCTCGGCAATCCAACGGCATAGACTAGGATCGCATCTGCTGTCTCCTCTCCGATACCGCGGATGGAAAGAAGCGCCGGACGCAGAGTCGCCAGTGGCTGTGATAAGAACTGCGCCAAGCCTCCTGTACTTTCGATCCAGTCGCAGAAGCCCTGCAGTGTAGCCGCCTTCGCACGATAGAATCCGGCAGGGCGTATCAATTCCTCCAGCTGAGCTGGATCCACTTGCCTGATAGCTTGCGGTGTCAAAAAGCCTTCATGTCGCAGCAACTCAACAGCTCTGGCTGCGTTTGCCCATGTTGTTCTTTGCGTGAGAATCGCTCCCACAATAACCTCAAATGGATTCTCCCG
>CAZKDW010000046.1:7391-9985 GCA_964551625.1 uncultured Thermotogae bacterium
TCCCGGTCGCAGTTCATACTTGGCAGGATACCAAGCCGGTGGGTTCTGTCAACGAATCCCTTGCATTGCAAAGGAGAAACGTTCGAACGCAACAACAAGTTGCGTTGCGAATGAGAATCGTTATCATTTGTCAATTATGATCCTACCTCATCTTCCATTCGGAAACTTTGGACGCGTAACCCTCATTGAAGGGGGTCGCGGCATTCAGCGCAATCTCAATCAACTAGGAATCCACGTGGGAGATGTTATGTCTATGACCCGCCGCGGCGCTTTTCACGGACCCTACTTGGTCCTCGTCCATGGCATGCAGGTGGCGCTCGGGCGCGGTGTAGCTGCCCATGTTCACGTTGATCCATTAGCATCTGCTAGTGAGCACAAGCCTGCCCATGGATAAGCCTGCGAGCCCCCATATGCTGTCCCTGCTTCGGGCCTCTGGAAAACGGATTACGCCCGAGCGAAAGCTGTTGTTGAGGATTATTGAGACCCATGCACATCTTGACGCAGAGCAGATCTATCGCATGGCTCAGAAGGAACGACCTCAGATCGGTCTGGCAACCGTCTATCGAACGTTGACCCTTCTCAAGAATCTAGGCATGATTCGCACGACAGATTTGGGCGAGAATCACTGCCACTACGAAGTCCGCTCAGCCGATCACATCCACTTGGTCTGTTCGGTATGCGGCCACGTTACAGACATTCCTATTCCCTCAGCACTCTACAAGGCTGCTGAGAAAGAAAACTTCTCTGTGCAACGTCTCCACTTCGAGATGTTTGGAACCTGTCACTCGTGCGCAGCCAAGCGCGTGCAGGACGCAAAGGACTGACATGTCAACCCATTCCACGTCTCCGCTTAAGATCGCGCTGATTGGCCAACCGAACTGCGGTAAGAGCACGCTGTTCAATCATTTGGTCGGTTACAAGGCCAACACATCCAATCTGCCGGGAACGACGGTGGAGTACCTTCGATCCGAAGCCCTGGTCGCTGGGCAGCATCTTGAAGTAATCGATCTTCCAGGCACCTACTCTCTTGTCCCACTGGACGAAGCAGAGGCCCAAACACGCAATTTTCTCGTTTCCGAGCCGATCGACGCTGTCCTGAATGTCGTCGATGCGTCCCTGTTGTCCCGCAGTTTGGAGCTTACGCTGCAGATGCTGGAGCTTAACGTGCCTGTGGTTCTGTGTCTCAACATGATGGACGAGGCGCGCCGCAAGGGTATTGACATCGACATCGACGCGTTATCAGAGCGGCTAGGCATTCCCGTAGTCGCGACAGTCGCTGTGCGCGGAACCGGTGTTCGCGAAGCCGTGACACAGACGATCCGTACAGCAAAGGGAGCCTCGACGCCGACGCCCATTCCTTTCAGCTCCGATGTCGAGGCAGCGATCCATCAAGTGGCCGTCCACATCGACGGAGACAACGCTCGACTTCGGGCCATCAAGTTGATCGAGGGAGACGAATTCTTCGAAGAGTTCCTGTCAGAGAAGAAGGCAGACCTGTCTGATACAATCTCTGAAGCCCAGAGGACCATTCAAGATACGCGAGGGCAGCCTGCAGATCAGGTGATCTCTGCTGAACGCCATGCCTTGGCAATGAACGTATTTGAGTCATCAGCCACTGTCGGCACACCAATCCAAACCCTGCGTGATCACGTCGATCGGGTGCTCATGCATCGCACGTTCGGCCTGCTCGCTTTGGGAGCCATCCTCTATGGCCTGTTCTTCTTCGTGTTCAAGGTTGGCTCAACGATTGAAGGGCCGTTGTATGCCGTATTTGACCGGATCATTCAATGGCTAGCCACTGAGATTCCAGCCGACGGGATCGCGTTTGCAGCACTCCAAGGGCTGCTGCAGGGAATCGGCGGAGGGCTGGGCATCGTCTTGCCGTACTTGGTGCCCTTCTTGTTTGGCTTGGCGTTGTTAGAAGATGTCGGCTACTTGCCGCGCGCCGGATATCTGGCTGATGGACTGATGCATCGCATCGGTTTGCACGGCAAGTCCATTATCCCCTTCATCTTGGGATATGGATGCAGCGTACCTGCTGTGATGGCGACGCGAATCCTGGAGAACAAGCGAGATCGCTTCATCACAGCCATGCTTGCCATCATGGTTCCTTGTGTAGCTCGCACGACAATCATCTATGGATTGGTCGGCTACTTCATCGGACCGCACCTAGCCTTTGCCCTTTACATCATCAACATTCTTGTCATCGCCATCACTGGCAAGATCTTGACCAAACTCATGCCCGGTGTGACGCCAGGCCTCATTCTGGAGATTCCATCCTACAAGGTTCCTTCCTTGCGCGTTATGGGCGCGAAGATGTGGATGCGAATCCGCGAATTTCTACGATACGCCATGCCCATCCTTATTCTGGGATCTGTTGGGATGAGTTTGCTTGAGCACTGGGATATCACACGATTTCTCAATGCCGCCGTCTTCCCGATTACGTGGTCGCTTGGATTACCACTGGCCTTGGGCGTGCCTCTTGTATTTGGTATTTTCCGCAAGGAACTATCCTTGGTCATGCTCTTCACAGCCTTAGGGACCATGCAGGTAGCCACCATCTTGTCGACAGGGCAGATGTTCATCTTTGCGTT
>CAZKDW010000047.1:0-9668 GCA_964551625.1 uncultured Thermotogae bacterium
AGGATACCCATGGCGCAGGCGGCGTGCGTTTTGACACGAAGGTTGAAGGCGGCCCTGCGGGTGAGGGAGATGAGCGGATCTACAACTACGTTCGATTGGTACGCGACATAGATTAGAAAGGCGAGGTGACTTACAAGCCAAGGCAAAGGGGCCATCCTACATGGATGGCCCTTTGCTATGTCAGGAATTCACTGGCGTGGATCTGCGCGTGTGCAGCAGCGATGGGGCTCCTTCTCATGCACCATATAGGCAGGTTGTGCTTGGGAATTGAAGTCTGAAGGTCAAGCTCAAAGCCGTATCTCTCGTAGTAGCCAACGTTTTGCCCATCATGCGTTTCCAGATAGACGGACATGCCTTCTGCATCTGTGCGTGCCAAGAACGACCGTATCAGAGCATCGCCGATCCCCTTTCCCTGCTCCGCTGGATCCACTGCGACTCCCCATAGGTAGTAGTGGGGGCGGTCTTCCATGACGTCCTTCTGAGCACGCCCGACGAAGTCCTCGCACTCCATGGACTGTATGTATGCCCGCAAGCCGAGAACGAATGGTGTGAGCAGAAAGCCGTTTCGAACATACTCGCGGATCGAGAGACTTGTATGTCCTGGGGGTAGTACGAACAGAACTCCCGCGGTGTCGGGAGTCGTCCAAGCCTCCCCGTAGCGCAAAGCACACCTCAACACATTCCGCAGATACCAAGGCAAATATCGGGAGCGTCTTGATGGGTTCGGAAAATAGAACACGAACATCGGATAGTTGAAGAACGCCGCCGCCAAAAACTCCGCCGCGTCGTGGAGGTTTCGGCTCTCCAAGGAAGTAAGCTTCATGCTAGTATTCGTCGATTCCTGTGGAGTGTTCATGACGTCTTCCCCTTCCTGAGCATCAGCAAGCCTACGGGAGTGAGAAGAAGGAGGCAAGATGTCGCTGCTCGGGCAGCAGGCCCGGACAGGTGTCTGTAGAATCGTGGTGGAGCCTGGGTTCCTGTACCTGGAACCGCACAGTTAGTTGTTTCGTGGTAGTCCAGGTTAGGCATCCCATACAGTCACTTGTCTGCGCGTGCTAGAACACGCTACAGAAGGTCATTCTACGAAGGCATCTCATCTGGCATTCGATCCCGGTTAGTGGATATGTGATGTTCGTTACACTTGTGAATATCCGTTTCAGCGTGTTTGTCCTTGATACTATGCCGAACGCCTGAACCGTGCGGTGGAGTAATCGATGCTAGCTTTGACAATATTCCTGGACCGGATTTCGGGCTGAAGGTCAGGCAATCCTACCATCTCTCAGACTTAGCACATCAGGTAGTGTAACTTTTCAACTGCACTCCCACAATCAGAGTAAAAGCTATGTTGTCTTCTTGTCGCTAGCAGACAGCTACTTCACCTCGCGTGAGGCAAGCTGGCTTTGTGCCCAGACACAAATAGAACTGTACTGTCTTCATTCCACAGCACAAAATCTAATGAGAAGCAACATCCGCATGCTTATGCTACAACTCTGCATCCTGAGGTGGCGCCAGGAACGCTCCAAGCCCGCGATCGATTACAGCCGACAACGTAGGAATATCTGTACTGACAACCTTTCGATCATCTGTTGTTGTGTTGTAGATCTCAAGAAGCATTGAGACCATCTGAAGGTGCCGCCCTACCCGTTCGTCAATTGGGTGTCCCTCCTGTGTGAACGGGACATAAAGCAATCCGTTCTTCGCTGCCTTTACGTAGTATGAGTCTACTCCGTATACGATCAAATCGGCATTCGTTTGGCCGCGAAGTCGGCCCTGTGCCGGGTTAGCCGATTCCGCAAGTAGAGCAAGAGTGTCAGTGAAGTCTCCCCACTCTCGGTGGCTAAGCCCTCGTAGGTTCTGCGGCGACGTTTCTACACCGATCTGCATGCCCTCAAACTCGAGATACATCGATGCTTCAACTGCGATTGGCAAAGCACGCTCGTGGGCCACAATAGCATTGATCACTGGGTACTCTGGTGATGCCTCATGAAGGTCGATAGCCATATCAACATGTTCTAACGTGATCATCGTGATAATCGCGTTAGCAAGCCGCTCGGTTAGGAACCCGTTTGGATCTCCGGGATAGGAACGATTGAGATTCCGCGTTTCCGTGCCAGCAAGCGATTGCCCAGATGTATTGACATAAATAATCGGATCTGGCCACTGATGAACCGGGTTGGTGCCCCGACTCCCATAACGGAACGTTCGCGGTCCGCTAGGAGTTTCGATCTCATATACAAGCGGGTAGCCCTCTTGGGGTTCGCTACATGTGAAGGCACTCCGATTCGCTCGGGGTATGACCAACAGACGTCCCTCAGTGACGCGAGCCGTCTCGATTAAGGTGATCGCTGTAAGCGATGAAGCTGGTTCATTCGGGTGCGTGCCTCCTAGCAGAAGGACAGTTCCTCCTTCTTTGTCCCCCTCAAGCACGTATACAGTCGTGTCTGCTGCAGTACCAGAAATATTGGGTACGATGTCGCCAAGCAGAAAGCTCTCAGTAACACCTGGGCCAGGATAAATCGGCGGAGCAACATGCATCACCAGAAAGTCATGTGAGGCGACCGTAAGAACAATTCCGACAATCAACAGCAGAGAAACAGCAGTGATTCGGTTTCCCCAACCCTCTGGATGTCTCTTCATTTGATCATCAACACCCGAAGGATCAATGGAAGAAGAACCAAGGCAGCCGACATCTGTTCAACCAAACGTCGTTCGCGAAAGAGGTTCCAGCCAATTAGAAAGATTACCCCAGCTGTGATCGCTTGATACAACCACGTCATAGTGCCTCCTTGCGGCTACGCATCGTTGCCCAGTCCAAGGTGAGCATTATTGCGATTGCTACAACGAGCAATCCGGCGATGCCTACCCACAGAACCCATGGCTGGTCTGTGAACAGGAACTTGCCGAGCGTCTTGGCGAATGCGATGGAAGCAATACCTACACCAACTGTAAGAGCAGCAGGTGCGAGGCAGTGTTTCAATACACGCATGTAATTAGGTTGTTCAACAACCTTAGCTGCAAAGAGACCAGCCAGCGCAGTCGGTGGCATGAGGTCTCCCATCGCCGCGATGAGGGACAGCGCCGATGCAACGATAATCTCGTTTGAGCCAAGGAGCGCAAGAACAAAAGGCACACCGAGAATGGATGCAGATCCGTAGGCCGACACTGCACCAAACAGCGGCATGCTAACTCCAATGCTCACATACAACAACGCAAGTGGTAGCCCTATGAGCACCGAAACGATGAATCCTCTTGCGCCAGTCAGAGCCATGATTTGCAAGAACATGCCAACCCCAGCCAGAATACCCATTACTGGAAGTGCCGCCTTGACTGCCTCTCGAGCAGCGAGCAGTGGCTTGAACTTGCGTCCCGTCCACGGAGTAACGAAAGCACATACTGTGAATACCAGCGGCATGCCGAAGGACGGGATAACTCGTGGGAACACTCGCTCGACAACGATCAACACGACAAGCAACATCAAGGGTAAATAAAGCCTGAATCCATACGATTTATGAAACGATGTTGGTAGCGCGGCATGGTCAATCGATGCGTTCCGTGCGGATGGTAGACCAAGGAATAGGACAATGACAAAAGCCAGAGGGATTGTCAGCGCCAACAGGGGCATTGCAAAGCCAATATAAGGCATGTCCACGCCACCGCCGATAATCATGACTGGAATATTTACTGGGGGAGCGATCATTCCAAGAATCCCTGCCATGGCGATGATTGCCCCCGTGCGATTCCGCGAGATGCCCAATGCCATGAATACAGGCGCCACGATAGCACCAGTTGTTAACACAGCGGCTGTCGACGAGCCGGTGATCATGCCTGCCGACATTGCGAATAGCATCATCAGCACAAGCAAGGTGGCAGGGCGACGTTCGAACCTGACAATCAAATGATGGGCAATCGTGTCAAGCAACCCGGATGCCTGAATCATCCGCATGAAAATCATGGCAGTGGCGATAATCAACAGCGTGTCCAGGTAGCCTAGCGTGCCTTCTACCAGATGGCGGATCGGAAGACCCTCACCGGCAACCATCGCACCGCTGATGGCTGCTGCCACGAGCGAAACTGACACCGGAAGCTTAAACGCAAAAGTACTTGCAATAAAGACAGCCACCATAACCAGAAACGGTATCATCTCCGGTAGGTACTGGCTCATCGAAGGTACTCTCCTAAGTTCGATCCGACTAAGTCATGCACCTCAAATGGAAAGGTGAACTCAATTTGCTCGTCATGCGATGACATCAACGAGTAATTGTTGACTAGGGTTGTAAACGTAGAGATCTGTGTCCGAACACGATCTGCAAGAGGCGCCAATGGATCATTGACCACGTCAGGCGTGGTAATGGACCTTTCCTGGCCAGGATTGGGGGTCTCTATGAGGAAAACATAGGCATCCGTATAGTCACCAAATTCCCGGTGGCTCAAGCCATGGTACTCTTCCTGAGAGACCTCAAGCTTCATGATGATGCCTGCCCACTCAAGATCCAAGGTCGCCATGGCACCGATGTCTAGCGCTCGCGGATGGCAGACGATCATGTGAGCCAGTCGCGATGTGATCGATGACTCGTGCATGTCGACCACAACATTGGCTTCCTCACGTTCAACAAGCTGAAAGAGCGCATAGCTGATTTGCTGAGTCAATGTGCCGTCGGCTATTCCCGGGTGATTTCGATTGAGATTACGAGCTTCCTTTCCATCGAATTCAATACCTGATGGGTAGTGGACAAATACTTCTGGATCAGGTTCCTGGTCCTCAACCTGCGTGCGGCGACTCCCGTAATGAAAGGTGCGTACCTCCCCACTTGCCGTGGTTAGTTCTATCCATTGAGGAGAGGTCTCATTATATGTTCCATCATTATAGCGAGATGCGCTGTTGTTGGCGTGGGGGATAACAAACACCGTTCCCTTGCTTACGCTGGCCCTCTCGACAAACAATGTGGCCGCCATGACACCTGCAATCTCATTAGGGTGAGTGCCACCGAGGAGCAGAAAACTCCCTCCGGGCTCATCCCCCTCTAGTACGTAGATCGGCGTGTCCCCAGGTGTTCCACGTAATGCGGGATGATAGTCACTTAGCCAGCGAAGCTCAGTTACTCCATGCCCTGGGCGAATATCATGTGAAATCGGCATTGTGGCAGAAACGCACAGTGCACCCAATACTACAACGAGTGCTGCACAAGCAGCGCTCCACGAGAGTCTGTAACTCATTACTGATCCTTTGCTGTTGATTCTTATTAACTACTAGTCCGAGGTCTCAACAACAAACAGTTGCTGGAGGACTTCGACTGCATCCAGGGTCCTCGCAATGTACGTGATCGTAATCTCGTTCTCAGTTGCGATAGTCGTGAACAAGCCATCAGCGTTTCCATTGGCCTCTTCCGCCTCAGTCCATTCCACTTCCGGATCTCCACCCTTGACCACGATGTGATCCGCCAAAAGAGCGAATGTCGTTGTTGCCAAATCGCTTGAAGGGCCACGGCGCGCTCCGCCTTCAATGTGCATGGCGATGATTTCCATCTCTAGCTCTCGTGCACGCGTGATCAGTTCAATTCCCCAAGCAATCTCACCATCCATATCGACGCCAGCTGCCCCGAGACCTTTGCTACTCGCACCAAGGACTACAATCAACGTAGCATTGCCATCTAGCATATCTACAGTTGGCCTCTGCTCGAATGTAAAATCCAGCCCCGCCTTCATCGCGAGGATACGTGCTTGTTGAGCACCGGCACTTTGACCAATAGAGGCGATCAAGACAGGTTGTTCAAAAACGATTGGATCAACAGAATCCTCTGTTTCCTGCCCAACTGTTACGCCAGCAAAGGCGATCACAGCCACTATAAGAATCCACACAAGCCTCTTTTTCATGAGTACTCCTTTGAGAATAAGGCAAATGCCCGAAGCCAGCGACTTCGGGCATTCTCGTTTACTTCTATTCGGGGCCTGCGGCTCCGCCAGAACGCCGGAACGACCCGACACCGACCATCACGCCGTCCTCCACAATGATGGCATTGATTCCACCAAAGTAGAGATCCAGTTCCCCGTAGGTAGCCTTAACCGTATGTCCCAGGGCTTCCAATGCTTCAATCGTAGCTTCAGAGTAGCCACCCTCCATCCTGAGTTCTCCATAGGCAACGCGACTGCAGAACTTGGGAGCTTTGATTGCATCCTCTAATGTCATGCCGAAGTCGATGACGTTAATGATCGTCCCAACAACGCTCGAAGGAATGCGGCCTGCACCCGGCGTTCCCACAACAAGGAAGACTTCATCGTTGAGATCGCGAACGATCGTCGGCGCGATTACTGTCCGCGGACGCTTGTAGGGACCGACAACGTTTACGTCATCCGGGTTGTCCGGGTTGTAGCTGTTCAGGTTGTGGAACTCATTGTTCATGAAGAATCCGTACCCGGGGATCATGTCACGCGAGCCCCAGAAACTGGAGAGTGTTTGAGTAATGCTAACAGCATTGCCGTCCGCATCCAGAACGCTAATCTGCGTGGTGGAAGGTGATTCTTCGCCTCCAGCCACACCAACGGGCACACCAATATAAGGGGTTGGATTACCGGCAGGAATTTCCTTCTTTGGACCCATCGCTTGGGTCGGGTCAATCAATGCTGCACGCTCTGCAGCATATTCCTCGGAGAGCAATCCTTCTAACGGAATGTCGTAGAAATCCGGATCTCCAACGTAGGGTTTGCGATCAGCCGAAGCTAGCAATAATGCCTCAGCGATCAGGTGGATTGCCGCTGGATCGTCCCAACCGGTGTATACCGAGAGGTCGAAGTTATCGAGGATGTTCAACGTCTCAGCGACAACAATGCCGGCAACGACCGGGGGAGTCCCGATGATTTCATACCCTCGGTATTCACTGATCAGAGCTTCGCGATCCACGGCCTGATAGCGCTGCAAGTCGGCGCTCGTATACCAGCCGTCCATCGCTTCGACGATTGCATCAGCAATCTCACCACGATAGAAAACATCAGGTCCTTGCTGAGAGATCAACGTTAGCGCATAAGCCAGGTCTTTGTTGACAATGATTGTTCCGATTTCAGGAATGAGGCCATCAGGGAAATAGACAGGCCCCACAATGGGGTCGGTTCCGGCATCCGTATAGCCATATAGGTCGCTCAATCGAGAGAATAGAACGTCATCAAGAGGGAATCCTTCACTAGCCAAGCGGATGGCAGGAGCCATGACTTCCGCAAGCGTCATCGTCCCGTACTCCTCCAACGCTAAGGTTAGTCCAGCAACGACCCCGGGGATACACGTTGACTCGGGACCGACACGAGTGCTTGTGTCGCTGTACAAGGTCACGTGTCCGGGCGACCAGGAACGATAGTCGATCGCCAGATCGCGACCGTCCGCCAAGCTTATCACCATGTACCCTTCGCCGCCAATCCCCGATGCGTTCGGTTCGACTACTGTAATAGCAAATGCGGTTGCCACTGCGGCATCCACTGCGTTCCCGCCGGCAGCAAGAATCTCAGCGCCTGCCTCAGATGCCAAGTCATGGGCGGAAGCTACCATACCTTCTGTACTTGTAGCAACTTGCTCGGCAATACCGCCAATGGAGAAGGCGGTGACAACCAGGGTCAAGAGCAGGCCCATCAGTCTCTTTCCACTATACGAATTCATTTATTCTCCTTTTCTCCAATTTCACCATTGTGCTCTTCAAGATCGTGTACAGCAGTCGCTCTCCCCATCTATCTCCTCCTAATACCCAGCTGCATGGCCAGCGCGACGGGGATCGGCAACTCCAAGAAGTACCACAGAATCCCCGTTCCCTGTCCTCCAAATTACGTTTGCGCCTCCGAAATAAAGGTCGAAAGCGCCCTTTGTTACGATCGGGTGGCCGAGCTCGTGTAGATCCTCGAGGATGGATTCCGGAATCCTCGACTCAGCATATACTTGTGCCCCTTCACTGTGAAAGCGTGCTGCATTCACGGCATCATCAAGGGGTAGACGCCAATCGATCAAATGCACACTGAGCTGCACAAGCGTGCTTGTGATCCGCATTCCTCCAGGTGACCCTACTACACAACGTATGTCCTCCCCTCCCAGTAGGAACATCGGAGACATGCTGCTCATCGGGATTTTACCTGGGGCAATGCTGTTTGGGTTACCGGGTTCAGGATCAAAATCTGACATTGTGTTGTTCATCAGAATTCCCATCTCTGGGATGAAGACACGCGATCCAAAGAAGTAGTTGATAGACTGTGTCAATGATACCATGTTCCCGTCAACGTCAACTATCGAGATCTGCGTTGTACTGCCCGAGTCGACCATAAGTGGACTCGGATTCAGGGTTGCGTGTTCAGCAGTGATACGAGCGAATTGTTGCGATGCCCAATCGTCCGACAGCAATTGATCCCAGGCAAAGTCAATATAACTGGGATCTCCTAAGTAGGTTCGCCTGTCAGCAAAGGCGAGTTTTGTCGCCTCAATGATCCAGTGCGTCGCTTCGGCACTACCAGGCGTCATTTCAGCGAGATTCACCCAGGATAACACATTCAATGATTCAATAATCGGTACAGCGCCCGCTGGTGGAGCAAGGCCAATCAGATCCCATCCGTTGTAGCTAGAAGAGATCGCAGGTTCCATCGCAACAGAAACGGAAGACAGATCCTCAAGAGAAAGCATTCCACCTGCAGCGGCTACCCCTGTCACAATGGCTGATGCCATCTCGCCTTCATAGAACATATCGACACCTTCGCAAGCCAAGATGCGAAATGTTTGTGCAAGATCTGGACGGCACATCATCTCGCCCGGCTCGTAGGGGAGCCAGTCATTCAGAAACGCCGCAGCCATCGCGTCGTTTTCCAAGAGAACGTCGTAGGAATTAAGAACTGTTTTATATAGGTTCTCGCTTACCTCAAAACCTTCCTCTGCGAGTCGAATCGCTGGTGCCAGAACATCGGCAAGAGCCATACTTCCATACTCGTCGTGTGCGTGAAGCAATCCAGCGACCATACGAGGAATAGCAACTGCTCCACCACCATACTTCCGAAGAGCAGTTTGGGCAGCTGTGTCAGCTGGGGCATCCCAGTAGCCTGACAGGCCACATCCGCTAAGTGAGTACATGGTTGAAGTCGCACCACGCGGGGCAAGCTCGCGGTAATTTAACGCGCTCGAGCATCCGCTCGCTGCATCGTAATATAGTAGGAACCCCCCGCCACCTAGTCCTGAAGCCTCTGGCTCAACAACTGCAAGTGCAAATGCAGTGGCAACAACAGCATCCATTGCGTTGCCGCCTGCCTGAAGAATCACGGCTCCTGCCCGGGCTGCATCAGGATGAGCAGCAACAACCATTGCGTGAGATGACTGCACGGTCTTCTCCATTGTAATATCACTCGTTGCGAGAGCTGTAATACTTAAGAAAACATAAAGAGAAATAAAAGCCCACAAGGCCCACTGTGGTCTATGGATAATCGAACAGCGACGTAAGACACTCGTTATGTGCATATGCAAACAAGTATACATGGTACCTCAGAATTTGTAAACATTATCTGATACAGACGAGTGGATGACTTACCCCGAGTGTTAGGTCCACTTCTTAGAGTTATGACCTTCACCCCTAGATCCAGTCCAAACATAATGTGAAAATCGACACCCTAACAGCCCGTTGATCTACCGATTGTTTTTCGCATCTTCTGAATTTGGGCGG
>CAZKDW010000048.1:0-9258 GCA_964551625.1 uncultured Thermotogae bacterium
CCTGATTGCCCCAGTAGACTTCTACACTAGGATGAGTCTTCCACAAGCTGGCGAAAGAGCCGGATTTCAACTTACTACTAGACTCTCACCTCGTGGCGATCAGCCAAGTGCCATCGCCTCTGTGGTAGAGGGATTGAATGCCGGTTGCCGGTTCCAGACTTTATTGGGGGCGACGGGAACGGGCAAGACATTCACCATTGCTAACGTGATCCAGGAAGTTCAGCGCCCCACACTCATCATGGCCCACAATAAGACGCTGACTGCCCAACTGTGTAGCGAGTTGCGGGAGCTATTCCCAGACAACGCCGTGCACTACTTCGTTTCGTACTACGACTACTATCAGCCTGAGGCCTATATGCCGCAAACGGATACTTTCATCGAGAAGGATTCATCCATCAACGATGAAATCGATCGTCTTCGTCATGCAGCGACATCGTCCCTGTTCGAGCGGCGCGATGTCATTATTGTGGCTTCGGTCTCTTGTATCTATGGATTGGGCTCGCCAGACAGTTACCAGAACATGTCGCTGATCCTCACCTGCGGTGAATCTCGCGATCGTGATGACATCATGAGATCGATGATTCAGCTGCAGTACACGCGCAACGACATCGGATTCGATCGTGGCACGTTCCGAGCCCGCGGCGACACGCTGGAGATCATCCCGGCCTATGAGGAGAAGATCATTCGGCTTGAGTTCTTCGGTGACGTTATCGAGCGAATTGCCATTCTCGATCCGATCACCGGGCATCCGATTCGAGAAACAGACAGCATTCACATCTATCCTGCTTCCCACTTTATTACGCCGACGGAACGATTGGAACAAGCCATAGATGGGATCAGTGAGGAGCTAGAGGTGCGACTGAAGCAGTTCAAGGACACAGGACGACTGTTGGAAGCACAGCGCCTGGAACAACGCACACGATACGACATCGAGATGATCCAAGAGATGGGGTATTGCTCAGGCATTGAGAACTACTCGCGCCACCTCGATGGTAGACGAGAAGGACAACCACCTTCTGTTCTGATCGATTACTTCCCTTCTGACTTTCTTCTTGTCATGGACGAATCGCATCAAACCGTGCCTCAAGTTCGCGGCATGTATCACGGAGACCGCTCGCGAAAGACAACGCTTGTTGACTACGGCTTTCGGATGCCATCGGCACTAGACAATCGGCCGCTGATGTTCACCGAGTTCGAGGAACGGATACAGCAGGTCGTGTTCATGTCTGCCACACCCGGCCCCTATGAATATGAGCATTCTCAGAAGATTATCGAGCAGCTGATCCGACCTACAGGTCTGATTGATCCGGAAGTAACCATCCATCCAGTGAAGGGGCAGGTCGATCATCTCATCGGAGAGGTTCGAACAGTGATCGAACGCTCTGAGCGGGTCCTGATTACTACACTGACGAAGCGTATGGCCGAAGACCTGACTGAGTACCTCGTCGAACTGGGCATCCACACGCGCTATCTACATTCCGAGGTCGAAACGCTGGATCGCATCGATATCCTTCGCGATCTCCGCCTTGGCAAATTTGATGTCTTGGTGGGCATCAACCTGCTGCGAGAAGGCCTCGATCTGCCCGAAGTGTCTCTGGTCGCGATATTGGACGCAGACAAGGAAGGCTTCTTGCGATCTGGAACGTCACTCGTTCAAACTATCGGACGCGCAGCCCGCAATGTTCGAGGACACGTTCTCCTCTATGCAGACAAGCAAACGGACTCCATCCGCTACGCAGTCAATGAGACGAACCGACGTCGAGCGATTCAATCCGCGCACAATGAGAAACACGGGATCATCCCCAAAACTGTGGAACGAGAGGTCATCGACATCGTTCAGTCACTACGCGGTGTGAAGGCACAGCCACAAGAAGTTCGCGAACGGCCGCGCCCGCAATCCAAAGAGGAGATCGTCGATCTCATCAGAGATCTCGAAGACAAGATGCACACAGCTGCAGGCCGGTTGGAGTTTGAATTGGCGGCCACGCTGCGCGATGAAATTCGGAAATTGAAGAAGGACTTATGAGCGTCATTCACATCAAGGGAGCACGGGAACACAATCTGAAGAACATCGATATTGAGCTGCCCCGCGACAAGCTGATTGTCATCACCGGCATCTCAGGTTCGGGCAAGAGTTCGTTGGCCTTCGACACGATCTATGCCGAGGGGCAGAGACGATACGTTGAATCATTATCTGCCTACGCTCGCCAGTTCCTCGGTCAGATGGAGAAACCAGATGTTGACTTAATCGAAGGCCTGTCTCCTGCCATATCCATTGATCAGAAGACACGGTCCCACAACCCCCGATCTACAGTCGGTACCGTCACTGAGATCTACGACTACTTGCGTTTGTTATACGCGCGAATTGGTCATCCCCATTGCCCAGAGTGCGGCGACCCCATTTCTCAGCAGTCGGCAGAACAGATCATCGACATGGTGATGACTTTGCCGCAGGGAACGAATATCCAGATTATGGCACCCATCGTTCGCGGCAGGAAGGGCGAATACAAGAAGACGTTCGATGAGATTCGGCAGGAAGGGTTCAGTCGCGTACGCGTAGACGGCGTTGTGCGGACCTTATACGAGGAGATTGAGCTGGTCAAGCAGCAGAAACATACGATTGACATCGTTGTCGATCGGATGGTCGTCGAACCAGCCAAGCGTTCGCGCATTGCTGAATCAATTGAGACCGCACTCAAACATGGCGGCGGCTTGGTGAACATCGTCTCTGGCGACAATCACGAGCATCTCTATTCCGAGCACTATGCCTGCATCAACTGCAGCATCAGCTACGAAGAACTGTCGCCCCGCATGTTCTCATTCAACAGCCCCTTCGGCGCTTGTCCCACATGCAGCGGCCTTGGCTATCGCAAGGAAATCGATCCAGAGTCAATTATCGATCCCCGCCTCGGCGTGATGAATGGCGGCATTATCCCGTTCGCCAACTCTGCAAGTGCCTGGTACAAGTCACAGATGGCAGCACTGGCCGTCATGCTTGGGATTGGGTTGGAACAGCCGCTAGGGAAGATCACCAAGAAGAAGCTCAACACGATTCTCTATGGAACGGGAGAGAAGAAGCTTACGTTCTATTACAAGTCTCCGTCCGGATATGAACGTACGATTGAGCGTCCGTTTCGAGGCATGGTTCCGACCATGGAACGTTGGTATCGCGATACGTCGTCCGACCATTGGCGCAAAGAGCTGGAGCAATACCTGTCCACGCTGCCGTGTCCTGAATGCAGTGGCGCACGACTCAAGCCCGAAATCCTGGCTGTCACTGTCGATGGTCTCAATATCCATCAAGTGACAACGTTATCGATCCAAGCCGCCCTTACCTTCTTCGAGAATCTGTCTCTATCGACGCGAGAAGAGATGATTGCCGTTCAGATACTCAAGGAGATCAATGCCCGATTGGGATTCATGGTGTCTGTCGGCCTGGACTATCTCACATTGAATCGACAGGCAGGAACTCTAGCTGGCGGCGAAGCTCAGCGAATTCGATTGGCTACACAAATCGGAAGCCAGCTGACCGGCGTACTCTATGTGTTAGATGAACCGTCAATCGGTCTTCATCAACGCGATAATCGTCGATTGCTGAAGACGTTGAAGGGATTAAGAGATTTGGGGAATACTGTTATCGTCGTCGAGCATGACGAGGAGACAATGCGAGAGTCCGACTTCATCCTCGATCTCGGCCCAGGCGCCGGCATCCATGGCGGTCGCGTCGTTGTCGCGGGAACGCCTGAAGACGTCGAATCCTGTCCTCAATCTATCACTGGGAAGTACCTGTCTGGGGAGCTTGCTGTACCCGTGCCCCAAATTCGGCGCAAAGGGAATGGCCACAGCCTGAGGATCCTAGGAGCAGCAGAACACAATCTACGCGGAATTGATGTATCCTTCCCACTCGGGAAATTTGTTTGTGTGACAGGTGTATCGGGATCGGGTAAGAGCACGCTAGTTGAAGACATCCTCTATCGTGGCGTCGCCCACTACCTTCAATTGGCCGCGCGCCGCGCCGGAGCTCATGAGGCAATCACAGGTATTCAGCACATCGACAAGGTTATCGAGATTGACCAATCCCCTATTGGACGAACGCCCCGATCGAATCCCGCTACCTACACCAAGGTGTTCGATGATATCCGTGCCTTGTTTGCCAAGACACCGGATGCACGGCTTCGAGGATATTCGTCGGGCCGTTTCAGCTTCAATGTGAAGGGCGGACGATGTGAGTCTTGTCAGGGCCAAGGCCGCGAGAAGATTGAGATGCACTTCCTTCCCGATATCTACGTTCCTTGTGAAGTCTGCAAGGGCACGCGCTATAACCGCGAAAGCCTTCAGGTCCGCTACAAGGGCAAGTCAATTGCCGATGTGCTAGCCATGTCTGTGGAACAAGCATTGAGCTTCTTCGAGAACGTACCGCGCATCAAACGCCGTCTTCAAACGCTTCACGATGTCGGGCTCACCTATGTCACGTTGGGCCAGTCGGCAACCGAGCTATCTGGAGGCGAAGCGCAGCGCATCAAACTTGCCAAGGAGCTGTCAAAACGCTCGACAGGGAAGACGCTCTATATTCTCGATGAACCCACGACAGGATTGCATGCTGCCGACGTACATAAGCTACTCGAAGTTCTGCATCGCTTGGTAGATACGGGGAACACGGCCATTGTCATCGAACATAATCTTGACGTAATCAAAACCGCGGATTGGATCATCGACCTGGGACCAGAAGGCGGAGATGGGGGCGGCCTCGTCATCGCAACGGGAACGCCTGAAGACATCGTGGAAGTCAACGAGTCATACACAGGAGAGTTCCTCGGACGCGTCTTCGGGGCACTTGCCAGAAACCAAACAGAGAGCTCATAGCCCCATCAACCAAGAATCGTGGCACACAGGAGTCATCTATGCACACACGGCGAAATGGCTTGCTTGTTGGCGTCATTCTCATCCTCGCATTATTCGTGTCAACAACAGCGAGGACCTACACATCGTATTACACCTGCCTTCCCGGCACCGTCACTGCCGTTGTGCTAACCAATGCGTCGTCATACGATCATGAAGAGGCGTTCAGGCTCACCCTGTATAGTGCTGAAGGAGCTGTCCTTCACTCGTTTATGGGTGATCTCGCCTCGTATCAATCTGCCGTCTATTTTCTGAATGACTTCGTCGATCAGCCAGACAAGTACTCTTGGGGCTCCCTCGTGATTGAATCCAACGTGTTGCTTCTGGCTGGCGTGTGGATTGGAACAGATACCGAGTGGGTCTCGATTAGCAATGTGCAGGCACAAACCCTATCAACAGAGGAGCTGGATATTGCCTATTTTTGGTACGGCGCCAACTACGCCAACACGGAGCATCGACGCACTGGAATCGCTGTAATCAACCCTGGAGAGAGCGCCATTGAGGGAACGGCTTACATCTATGATTCAGCAGGAGCCTTACAGAATTCTAATGACTTCACACTGAACCCTCATGCTGCCGCCTACTTCAATCCCGAGTCCGTCTTCCCCATCGGAGAGGATTCATGGGGGCTCATCGATATCCGATCGACAGACCCGATTGTTGTCTCAAGCGAATACTTTGATGCAGACGGCATCCTACTCGACGTAGATATCATTGACACCGTCTATTATCTACAAGTACGACAAAGCGAGAGCGGGGACTCCTAGTCGAATCCCCGCTGCTCCATTCTCGTTAATCGATGTTCCCTAGTCGCAGCTAGCGCCGCCAATAGAGATCGACCCAATTGCTGTGCCAATGCCACCGCCTTCATCAACAACGGTCAATGTGATGATATACGTCCAGGCTTTGCTATAGACGTGTGATACTGCCGCGCCTGTTCCCGTGCTCCCATCTCCAAAGTCCCAATGGTATGACACCATGGAGCCGACAGCCGGACGTGAAGCAGATCCATCCAACGTAATCGCTTCGCCTACTTGGCCATTGGCGGTACAAGAGAAGTACTTGCTGGTAATGATGGCCAACGGTTTGATGGAGCTTCCGCAAGCCGAGGAATCATCTCCGCCGCAGTTGCTCTGCCCCGGCTGCACATTCATTCCCAGATGCGTTTGTGCCATGAGTCCTGTTTCATCCGTGACAGTCAGCGTCACCACATAGTAGTTGCCTTGGATATACGTGTGCTGAACGGTTTCTCCCGTTCCCGTTTGGCCATCGCCGAATTCCCAGTCATAGGACACAATGTCACCCTGAAGATCATAAGATCCCGTGGCTGTGAAGATGACGGCCACTCCCGGAAGCGGAGCCTCATTATTCACGGAGGCCTGAGCAATTGGCGGTGCATCTGTTACCACAATAGCGACTTGTTGGCTACCTACAGCGCCTTCATCATCAATGACCGTAAGCTTGATCAGATACGTGCCCGGATAATCGAACGTATGCTCCGAAGCACTATTCATGGCTGATTGCGTGCTCATTGGATCGCCGAAGTTCCATCGATACTCCACGATCGTGCCATCATCGCGCGAATACTGCGCGTTGAAGTCTACGGCAAGGGGGGCCGCTCCTTCGCGAGGAGACGCCTCGATCACGGCATGAGGGTCCTCGTTAACAATGTCATCCAAGATCGTGTCCAGGATGCAGCCAGAAAGAAGCAGCGGCGCCACAGCAATTGCTATCGCAGCCCATTTCTTGATTCGAGTTACTGACATGTCCATGGGATGTCTCCTGTAATGTCGGCATTGCAAGGCGTTCCGCCGATAACCTCGATCTGCTGGACACACTGCGTTGTACCACCGTCATTGTCTGTGACTGTAAGCACGACATTGTACGTTCCTGGGTAAAGGTACTTGTGTTTGACGACCTGGCCAGTGGCTGTCTCTGTATCGCCAAAATACCACTCATAAGAAACGACTTCTTCGTCGTCAACGGAATCAGCTCCGTCAAACGTAATCTCCTCTGAGCAACTGACGACAGGGCTCTCCTCCATCATGCTTCTAGGCGTATACGAGAACTCAGCCGTCGGCAATGGGTTCAGCGCTTCAATGCTCATCGAGGTTGAAGCAGACAGCCCGTCAGAATCAAACACCGTGAGGATGACGGTATAGACGCCATTTTGTTGATAAACATGATCGACGACAGGTCCTGTATCCGACGCTCCATCCCCGAATGTCCACAGATATGAGACGATCTCCCCGTCTGGTTTATAGGTGAGTGTTCCGTCAAAGCTTGCTGTGAATGGAATCAAGTGTGCACGCTGAGAAGCCGTAAACAGTGCCTGTAAATTCGTTGACTGAAGCTGTAGACATCCCGAAATCGATACTGCTACCAAGCACAACGTCGCCAGTAGTCCCACCATTTTCTGCCGATTCATTGGCATTACTCCTTTCCTCCGTCTAGGGAGAGATCAATGTTTATCGAAAACGTAAATTCCACGGCCAGTCCACTCAGATTGACTGACTCGCCTTGTCCGTCGCCATTGAGATCCAATTCGACACCACCTGACGTACTGAGCGAATCAACAGTTGCTGCGCGGTACATGACTCGTGTTCCCATGGTGAACCATTCGAAAACGGGATAGGACAACGTAATCCCTGCCTCTAGGCCGAACGTCCCTCCGGTATACAGGTCGTCTCCTTCAGGAGGAATGCCTGCAATGGCTTCTGGATATTCGGCGGGAATCTGGAATACCACGTTACGGTCGAAGATCGTATGGAAGTAACCCACACCGCCGCTGGCTCCAAGGCGCAATCCAAGATCCACAAACGTAATGTCTCCTCCGAGCACAATGCCAAGAACATGCGAGTTAAAGGAGACGTCGATCTCAGAGATGTCGCTTCCGTTGTAAGAACCATCCGTCGAGCTCGATGCCCCCACGTATTCGACATGAGCCCCAAGAGACAACCAGTCTGTTAACCGATAGTTCTCGGCTGCAGAAAGATACCAGCCGTTGCCCATGGTGGACATGGGAGCAACTGTGCCAGTGACATCGGGATGCACATCGAAGGTTTCATTCAGATGCTCGATCAACGCATTGAACACGCCGATCGACTCATTGAATGAATCCAGCGATGTAAAAGACGGCCCCGCTCCAAGGCCCAATTCCAGCGGCCCTGCCGTTGCCGTCATTCCCAACAAGACAAGTAGTAAGAGTACAGACGCTAGCCCTTTCATCGTTTCCCCCTCTGTTTAAGGTCGATGAGCCGGGGCATGAAAGGTCCCTCAAAGCTCTGAGAGCCCTGTATCCACCCGGTATCAAGAAGATAGGCATTGCCAACACCGTTTCGTAGAGCATCGACGGTGTGAACGACCGACCTGTTTCAGGGAGAAGTGGGACTTACGTCCCGATGAGACAAGACCGAAGTTTTGCGAGCGCGGTCTCGATGTCTGAGGAGTCTATATTGAGATGTGTGACCATCCGCATCTGCTTACCATCGCTTCCAAGAGCGTGCGCCAAGACCCCTTGGGGCTTGAGCTGTGTAGAAAGCTCGACAGCGTCGAACTGAGGTCGCCCGATCGCAGCACCGTCGACAGTGAAGTAGACGAGGTTAGTCCAAGCTCCCGACTCCGGAGCTTCGGATTGGGGACACGTCAAGCCATCGATCTCAGCGATGCCACGAGCAAGAAGGAGTGCATTCGCATGATCGTCAGCAAGGCGTTCGATATGGTGTTCCATAGCATAGAGTCCAGCTGCAGCGAGGATTCCCGCTTGCCGCATACCTCCGCCCACTAGCTTTCGCATGCGATGTGCGCGATGAATGAAGCTCTTGGAGCCACATAGCACGGAGCCAACGGGTGCACCTAGTCCCTTGGACAGGCAAACAGTCACGGAATCGAATGGCTTAGTCAGATCGGTGATCGGACAATTTAAGGCAACGGCAGCGTTGAACAGGCGAGCCCCGTCCAAATGCATGATGAGGCCATACTCTGAGGCTAGAGCAGCCACTTGATTGCAGTAGTCGGCAGTCAGAGCAATGCCTCCGCATCGATTGTGCGTGTTCTCCAACACAATCATCCTCGTTGGCGGAGCATGAGGATCGTCGGGATTGCGCAGGGCAAGTCGAATCCGTTCTACGTCAAGCGTTCCATCTTCCCGATTGGGCAGTTGATGAGGATGGATGCTACCTAGTGCTGAGATGCCGCCACCTTCGTACAAGAAGGTGTGAGAGAGATCGCCAAGGATGACTTCATCGCCCCGATTGGCGTGAGCTAACAAGGCTACGAGGTTACCCATCGTTCCCGAAGCAATGAACAGTCCCGCTTCCTTACCGAGGGCGACGGCCATTCGCTCTTCAAGTTGTCGAA
>CAZKDW010000049.1:0-9187 GCA_964551625.1 uncultured Thermotogae bacterium
AGTGCCTTGAAGATGCCTTCGAAGTCGCCACGCTGCATGGGGAGCAGTTTGGCCAACGGTTCACGACGTCCGGCTTCGTCTTCAGCCAAGATCATCTCACGAACGGCGATGATACGGTCGCCTTCAAAGAACATATGTTCTGTGCGTGTTAGCCCGATGCCTTCGGCACCGAACTTGACGGCAACGATCGTGTCATTAGGGGTGTCGGCATTGGTACGGACGCCGAGGGTTCGGAATTCGTCGGCCCAGCCGAGCAGTGTGCCGAAATCGCCGGACACTTCAGGCTCGATCGTCTTGATATCGCCTTTGTAGACGGTACCGGATGATCCATTGAGGCTGATGGATTCTCCTGCCTTGACAACCTGTCCTCCGACCGTGAATTGGCCTTTGGCATAGTCGATGGATAACTCGCCTGCACCGGCGACGCAGGTCTTGCCCATGCCTCGGGCGACGACGGCTGCATGTGAGGTCATGCCGCCACGTGCGGTAAGAATGCCTTGTGCTGCCACCATGCCACCGATGTCCTCGGGACTGGTTTCAATACGAACGAGGATAACCTTCTTGCCAGCTTCAGCTGCCGTCTCGGCTGCTTCTGCGGAGAAGACGACGGTTCCCGAGGCGCCACCCGGGCTGGCAGGCAATCCCTTGACCAAGACGAGGGCTTGGGCTTCGGCTGCCGGATCAAACATCGGGTGTAGCAGTTGGTCGATCTGTTCAGGCGCGACTCGAAGCAGGGCTTCTTTCTTGTCGATCATGCCTTCTCCGACCATTTCCACAGCCGTTCGTACGGCGGCGGCAGCGGTTCGTTTCCCGGTCCGCGTTTGCAGCATGTAGAGGATACCGTCTTCAATGGTGAATTCGATGTCCTGCATGTCTTTGTAATGAGATTCAAGCTTCGCGCGAATGGCAATGAGCTCAGCATAGATGCCAGGCATTTCATCATTGAGCGTGGAGATCGGCATTGGCGTTCGAACACCTGCGACAACGTCCTCGCCCTGTGCGTTCATTAGATACTCGCCATAGAACTCGTTCTGTCCTGTGGCAGGGTCGCGGGTGAAGGCGACGCCCGTGCCGCATCCGTCGCCCATGTTTCCGAAAACCATGGCTTGCACGTTGACTGCTGTGCCAAGGAGCCCCTTGATGTCGTTGATCTGTCGATACTTGATGGCCCGCGGGTTGTTCCAAGAGCGGAAAACAGCCTCGATAGCCCCCCACAGCTGTTCGGTCGGATCCTGGGGGAACGGGCGGCCTGCGTGTTTCTCGATGGCTGCCTTGAATTGAGAAACCAATTCCTTGAGGTCTTCGGCAGAGAGATCCGTGTCAAGCTCGACGCCCTTCTCAGACTTCATGGCATCGAGGAGCTGTTCAAACGGATCGTGATCGCTTTCAGTCTCTGGCTTGAGATCCATGACGACATCGCCATACATTTGTAGAAGCCGACGATACGAGTCATAGGCGAATCGTTCGTTGCCAGATTTTTTGGCTAGCCCGACTACGGTTTCGTCTGTGAGGCCGAGGTTGAGAATGGTATCCATCATGCCTGGCATGGACACGAATGCGCCTGATCGGACCGAAACGAGCAGCGGATTCTCAGTGCTGCCGAATGCCTTGCCTGTGGCGGCTTCTAGTTTCTTGAGATCCTCGGCGACTTCGTTGCGTAGGCTGTCGGGATAGGTGTTGTCATGGTCTGCGTAGTAGCCGCAGACCTCTGTGGTAATCGTAAAGCCGGGGGGGACGGGGATTCCAAGCCCTGACATTTCGGCCAGATTGGCGCCCTTGCCTCCCAGCAATTCCTTCATGGTTGCATTTCCGTCCGTTAGATCTTTGCTGAAGAAGAAAACATTCTTTCCCACTTCGTGCCTCCTTTTAATCCAGTCCGTAAGTTAGTTTATTCACTGTCAAATAGCGCTTCAGAGAATTCTGCAGCTGAGAACGCATGTAAGTCTTCTGCTGTCTCTCCTACGCCGATGTGCGTCAGAGGGATCTGCAGCGCATCCCAAATGGCGAGGACAACGCCGCCTCGACCTGTTCCATCTACCTTCGTCAACACGATGCCAGTCAAGTCAATGGCTTCGTGGAAGTGCTGAGCTTGCGAGATCCCATTTTGTCCAGTGGTTGCGTCCAACACAAGAAGTCGCTCGTCTGAGCTTCGCCCCAACTTCTTGACCACCGTTCGTTCAATCTTCTTCAATTCCTCCATCAGGTTATGTTTGGTTTGCAGTCGCCCCGCTGTATCGATGAATAAGACGCCGCCGGTTCGAATCGCGTGGTCTACGGCGTCGAATACAACAGCAGAAGGATCGGCTCCCGATTGATGGCGGATGAAGTCAGCACCGATGCGGTCAGCCCAGATGCCTAATTGCTCAATGGCTGCTGCTCGGAACGTGTCTGCTGCTGCAAATGTGATGGGCATTTCTGGATGATCGATACGAATCTGCGCGGCCAGTTTGGCTATGGTTGTCGTTTTGCCTGCTCCATTGACTCCTGTCATGGTTACAACCGTTGGTTGGCCATCAGTACGAAGGGACAGGGACTTCTCGATGCCAACGAGACGCTCTTGTATCACAGTTCGCAGTACGTGAATTGGATCCGTGTCTTTGCGAGACATCGCAGCCTGCAGCTCTTCAACGAGAGCGATCGCCGTCTGTGCGCCGACATCGCTGGCAATGAGAGCTTCCTCTAGAGACTCGACGTCCTCTGCAGAAAGCTTCTTTGCGCCTCGGAGAACTTGAGAGACCGTTCCCGTAAATCCGGTCCTCGTCTTCGAAAGTCCGGCCTTCAAGCGATCGATCCAAGCCATTACATCTCCTCCGGGGCGTCCATGCCCAAGATGGCGAGACATTCGCTGAGTGTCATCTGAATAGCACTTAGCAGCGCAAGTCGTGCCATCTGTAGCTTGGCGTTATCAATCAGGACCCGATGTTTGTCGTAATAGGCGTGGAATGCGCGTGACAGATTCAGCCCATATTCAGCCAAGGCGTGAGGCGCGAAATCGAGAGCTGCGTGCGCGACGATTTGCGGAAATTGATCGAGCATCTTGATTAACGCCAGCTCTTCTGTCTCGACCAGCAGTGAAGTGTCTACTTGGCTTAGATCGCGAATGCCTTCGGATTCGATCTTTCGGAAGATTGATCGAATACGGGTATAGGCATATTGGATGTAGGTCGAGGGGTTGTCTGAGGACTCTGCCCTTGCCAAGTCCAGGTCGAACTCAAGATGGGCTTCCGGCTTACGCGAGATCATGAAGTAGCGGACAACGTCTTTGCCTAGTTCCTGTGTCAAGTCATGCAGCGTGACGAAGCGGCCAGCTCGCGTTGACATCTTCTGAACCTGCCCGCCCTCCTTGAGACTAACGAATTGGTGCGATGCATAGGAGAGCCATTCATCCGGATATCCCAAAAGCCTCAGCGCCGCTTTGACGCAGGTTTGTTCAGCATGGTGGTCGGCACCCTGTACATCCAAGACATAGTCGAATCCCCGCTCGTGTTTATTGATGTGATAGGCGATGTCCACCATAAGGTAGGTAGGTCGACCGTCCGATCGGATAAGAACAGAATCCTTGGCGCCACCATGTTCCTCGGCTTTGAGCCAAATGGCACCCTCGCTCTCGTACACACCATCCTTGTTCTTCAGTAACTGTAGCGTGGCGTCGATCTTGCCTTCTTGATGGAGAGAGGTTTCTGAGAACCAAGTGTTGAATTCGATGCCCATATTCACAAGGTCGTCTTTGATCAGCTCAGTCATTCGGACAACGGCCTCGCGTCGAAACAGCTGTTTGGTCTCCTCATCAAAGGTTGGGAATGGCCGCCCCAGTGTCTTGGCCAACTGCGATGCGACTGAGATCAAATACTCGCCCTGATAACCATCCTCTGGTATGTCGTGATTGTCTTCATATTGCTCCTGATAGCGTACCCACAGGGATTCAGCGAGCAAGTCGACTTGGCGACCTTCATCATTGAAGTAGTACTCGCGATGAACGTCATAGCCAATGCGCTCATAGAGTGTGGCTAACACATCCCCCAGAACGGCTTGTCGACCGTGGCCTACAGTCAGTGGGCCTGTCGGATTGGACGAGACGAATTCGACTTGAATGCTCTGACCTGTGCCTACCTGAGAGGAGCCGAAGTGCGATGTCGGGGCGAAAACTTGGCCCAATGCGTCTTGAATGGCCTCAGGAGTCAGAAACAGATTGAGAAAACCGGGCCCTGCGAGTTCAGCTTTCAAAACGGGATGCGATGAGTTTGCATCAATCTGATCTGAGATGGCTTGTAGGAGCTTGCTGCCGATGTCTCGCGGAGCGGACTTCAGTTGTGCCGCTGCGAGCATGGCAATATTGGATGTGTAATCCCCAAACTCCGGTCGATCTGTGGGGCGAATTTCAAGAAATGAGGAAGGCGGTTCAGCCTCGAATACCGTTTGATAGGCGGACCGCACGACCTCCAGAATAAGCGCTTCAAGATGTGTCAACATGGGGCTAAGCGTACCCAAATGGGGGGGATCTTTCGACGATCTAGCGGATGGCCAGTTTCTTTGGCTGGCGAGCGCTTATTTCATGAGATGGTGCTTAGCTTGATCGTTCTATGAGGGCCAACGCCGATCGATCGCCGCAGAGGGCTGACTGGCAGGGAAGGCGTGTCGGAGGCAGGTTGGGAATGCCATCGAGCGAGACATCCTACGAGGAGATTCGCACCTGCTATGTGGAAACTTCACACGTGCATCCAGTACGATTTCAATGATCAATCTGGGAGTTGGAGCTCAGACGTGTTGGGACACATCTGAGTTCCCTATTTTCTCTCCGTGGTGAAGCTCCATGACTGAGCTTCACAACTTCTTCAAATCTGGAGCATACAACTAATGACTATGGCAACAGACAGTGATCGTAGGGATTTTCGTAGACAGGTATTCTTCACCTTGGGGGGATTGGCAATTGGACTCGCCGTAGCAGGTTTGATCGCACTCTTCATCAATAATGTGATTGAGCCGACCATGCAGGTTGAAACACAAAACCTTGTGGAGTTCCCGGGCGACACGTTTTCGATCTGGTATCACGTCGATTCGCCAAACATGAAGACTCGGCGCGAATTGCTACCTCAGCTTGAAGAAGATCTGAGTGACTTGCTTACGCGATTGGACGTCTCTATTGATGATATCCCCTTGCCGATTGATGTCCTCGTTCATGACTCTCCGGAAATGATGCAGGTAACGACGTCACGCAGGAAGTCGGGAAGGGCGATGTACTCTTTCTATTCCGTGATCGATCTGCTTGTTGGGGAGGATCCGTATTCACGCCTGTCTGAACTTGTTCTTGCATTTGGTTGGGGGCGATGCAGCTCGCAACTGCTGTACAAGGGCATGCTGATGAACGTCTCGTCTCCGGGCCGGGACTACAACGTGCCCCTTGCAGCTGCCCCTATTCGCCTCCTCTACTCACTCGAAGACTTGTTTAAGTTGGAGAGTATTGACGCGTTCGATGAAACGCTCTACCAGCTGTATCAATCTCCCTTCTCCCCTCGTTTGGCAACGGCGACCTTTGCGGGGATCGGTGAATTCCGAGCCATGGTTTCTACGATCAGTGATGAATCTGCCGACTACAACATGGCCGATCTGCAAGCCGCATCTCTTGTTCAATACCTTATCCATTGTAGGGGTGGACTGGAGGCCTTCCGAGGGATCTGGGGCCCAGGTACGACAGAAGCTCTGATTTCGCGATTGTCGTGTGCCCCGCTGTCCGAGTTATTTGACGAATGGCTCTTAGCTATTCAAGAGACAGATTGTTCCACACCCGAGTATGAATACTATCATGCGCGATTCCTCTTTGAAGCGGGGGAGACGGCTGCTGCTGCTCAGGCCACGGAGCTGTGGGACCCCGCGAATTTATCAAGCTCGGACAGTTTGTTGGCTGTTCGAACCCAATTGGCAGCTGGTAATTTTGAAGTGGCTGCGCAATTTGCTAGTGCCGCTGAAGCTTCCACATCTGATGCTCTCCAAGAGTGGGTATCTGCCTATGATGGATGGACGCAGGTAAGCGAAGGTGGCTTGACAGTCTTAGGAAACGGAAGTCCGTCCTCTTTGGAAGAACGATTGAATGAAGTTGCTGCAGCCTATCAAACAGCCATAGAGACCTTAGGATTTCGTGAGAGTGAGCTTCCTGAGCATGTTAGTGTGTTCTACTACGAATCAGAAGCCGCCCGTGAGCAGGGTGATACCATTATACCCGCAACCGATACGCACCGTACCATTTGGCACATCAGCACAGAAGAGAACATTGTCGAAATATTTGTTACTACCCTTCCTTCATTCGTTACCAAGAAATCGACGGCATCGAATCTACTGCGCAGAGGTCTCAGCGCAGTGGTCACAATCGATCGAGATGAGCTGATTTCGCGAGGTTGTGAGATGGTTCAAGCGGGAGAGTGGACGCCGCTTTGGCGAGTGGGGTTCGGCGGACTTCCCGATCAGCTGTTTGAAGTGCAGACAGGATTGATGATTTTGTTCATTGTCGAAACGTATGGTATGGACGTTATTCGCGACCTGTGGGTAGCTACTGCACGAATTGGCGGCGGTGCTTCTTTGGATACGGCCATTCGGGAAATTGTCGGAGTATCGCGAACAGAGATCGAGGAAGAATTACTTAATTCAGTACTGATCTGCGAATCACGCACTGATGACAATTGACAGCTTATCCAAGATCCGTATAATGGAAAATTAAGCGAGCGCGCCTTTCCACGAGGATTATGCTCTGCCTAGGAGGTGGTTTTCGAACAAACTAAACGAAGCCCAAACTTCAATTAGGCAGAAGCACAAGGAGGTTAAAAAATGAAGCGTAATGGCCTTCGGGCACTAGTACTAGCTTCTTGCGTGGTTGCACTTTTCTCACTTCTCGGCATGGCCGTGGATCTTAACGGTATTGTTGCGAATGAACTTATCCCTGAGATTAGCAATGCAGCTGGCTTGAATCTTGTTGATCAATACATCATAGACTACACCGTGGAAGAGCTAACAGTCCTTGCGGCTGCTGGCAATACTCCTGGAATCAAGCTTGCAGCCGACCGAGCACTCTTCGATATCAGTGGGGGACTCTTTACCCTTATTGTTATGACCGATGAAGAGCTTCTTGCATTGGCAGCAGCCGGAGACTTGGATGCAGCCGACGCCTACATCTTCAACGCTCGAACTGGACTGAAAAAGGTCGAAGCTGTTGAAGCAGCTCTTGCTGCAGCAACAGACGATGCACTCATCAGAGCCTACGGTAAACTGCTTGGCGGTTTCTATGGTCCTGGTTCCCCAGTTGGTATGAAGACGGAAGCCGAACTTCTCGTGCTTGTTGACGGAGAAGACCTCGGACTACGTGTTGCTGCTGCAACTGCACTCACAACCTACTGGATTATTGGCTCCGAACTGACAATTCCTCAGGTCGAAGCAAAGATCCTTGATGCTACGCTGTACAAACCTGAACTGGCATCCGCCTATCAGGGTTTCCTGGCGTACCTTTATAGCCTCTAAGAGGCAATAAGAAGGAGGTTCTCATATGAAGAACGCGCTAATTTTGGCGGGTTTACTCGTTCTAACTTCACTGGCAGTCTTTGGACAGGGTTACACCACCCAGCCTACGGATGCATTAGTTTTCCCCGTTGGCGTAGCTGGAACCGTGTATGAAGACATGGAGCTCGGTGTGCAGGGTGGAACCCTCACCATTGCGACCATCGAGGATCCTAAGGGCTGGAATGACATGGTGGCTCACGAAACGAGCACAACCGCGATCACCAGCCGACAGCATCGCGGATTGGTCAACCTTGACCATATCTCGGGCGCACTCGTACCCGACCTTGCAAAGAGCTGGGACATTTCTGATGACAGCTTGGTCATCACGTTCCATCTTCGCGAAGGTCTTATGTGGTCCGATGGCGAGCCGATTACAGCTGACGACGTTGTCTTCACATACAACGATCTTTTGCTGAATCTTGATGTTGACACCAACGCTCGCGACGGCCAGCTTCTTCCTGACGACACGTATCCCGTGTGCGCCAAGGTCGATGACTACACCGTTTCGTTCACGATGAGTGTTATCTTCCGTCCCGCATTGAACTCCCTTTCCTTCGCCATTATGCCTGAGCACGTACTAGCACAGTACGTGCACAAGCTGAACCCGGCAGTGCCAGTGGGAACATTCAATGAAGCATGGACGCTTGCTACGCCCCTCACCGACTTGGTCGGTAACGGACCGTACATCGTCACAGGCTACCAGCCGAATGTAAGCATCACTATGTCGCGCAACCCGTATTACTACGGATACGACCCGGCAGGGACCCAACTTCCTTACTACGATACGTTCGTCTCCTCTATCGTCTCGAACAGCGATGTTTCAATGCTGAAATTCCGAAACGGTGAGATTGACGTCTATGCCCTGCGCCCAGAAGATATCGCGATTCTTCTTCCTGAAGGTGCAACCAAGGGTTTCCAGGTTATGATTAGCGATGACCCAGGCTACGGTACTACGTGGTTCCTGATCAACCAGGACATCGGATTGGCTGACGGCACGGAAGCTGGAAAGCGTGAAATCTATCGCAACGTGAAGTTCCGAGAAGCCATGGCACTCTGCATTGACAAGCAGACGATGATCGACAACGTGTTCAACGGACTTGCTGGTCCCCAGTGGAGCCCCGTTTCCGTTCCGTCCCCGTTCTATGCCGGTCGTGACGTCTACGGCGGCCCCATCACCGAAAACAACGCTATTATCTTCGAGTATGACCCGGCGAAAGCCGCTGGCCTGCTCGACGAAATCGGTGTTGTGGATGCAGATGGCGACGGATGGCGAGATCTCCCGAATGGCGATCCACTGACGATGGAGATGAACTCCAACGACAATACCATTCGTATTGCCAGCTGCCTCATTCTGCAAGATGACTGGAGAGCCATTGGCCTGAACGCCACCTTCCAGGTTGTCGACTTCAATACGTTGGTCGACCGTCTGTTCGGTTCCACGGGAGACCTCATCTATCTTGGTCTAACCGGTGGCGACGAGCCTAACGGTGGATCGAATGTTTACAACTCTTGCGGTTCCCTCCACGCCTATCGTTATTCGGCGTGCGATGAGCCGGACGAAATCGATCTCCGCATTGACGAGTTGCTCGGTCTAGGTGCAGGTACATTCGATTTGGACGAAGCCTTTGGATATTACACTGAGTAT
>CAZKDW010000050.1:0-7211 GCA_964551625.1 uncultured Thermotogae bacterium
CGCGCTGGGACCTACTTGCAATCAGTGTTTGGAGAAAAACGATACGCCCTTCGAGCAAAACCCAGAGAAGTGGACGTTTGATCTCTATTTGCCTGTGATCAACTCTTAACCGACGTGTGACGCGAAGCCCCATTTCGTACAGTATGCCTACCAAAGCTGAGAGAGCTCCACTCGGAGCCTTCTCGTTTTAGGCAACATCTTGTTGGGAGGGATCATGCAGATTATTGACCTGAGTTTAGAGATGAAGGATGGAAGCCTGTCTTATCCCGGGACTGCTTCTGGCATTGCGCTGGAGCGAATTGACAGTGGATTTCCTGGTAGCACAGTCAGCCGCTTTGCCCACTTCGACGCGCACTGTGGGACACACCTTGATGCACCTCTTCATTTCGTTCCTGGCGCAGATGATGTCGCAACTAAGCCACTGATGCTTCCCGAACTTGTCATGATTTCTTCGACGTTCAATCCAATCCCTGCCGATGTATTGGACGGACTATCTTCTCTGGAGGGGAAAGCTGTCCTGTTCTCAACTGGATGGGAAGTTCACGCAGGCACCAAGGCATTCTTTGAAGGATTCCCCTCGCTCAGTCCGGCGCTGGCCGAGAGCCTCGTAGCCCAAAATGTCGCGATGGTCGGATTGGACTCTCCCAGCGTTGATGCTACCACGACAACTGACTATCCAGTGCATCGTGTGCTTCTGTCCGCGGGGATGTCTCTCGTCGAAGGCCTCGTCAATCTCCCGACGCTCACTCCGCATATCGAAAGCGGCCATACGCTGCGTTTCGCTGCCTTTCCCCTTCGCATTCGCGGGTTGGAAGGATGCCCGGTGCGCGCAGTTGCCCTCGTCCCATAATAGTCCGTACCCGTTCTCGCGCGGAATCGACTCCCTTTGTACAATTACGCTCATGAGAAGGAGTCAAAGATGAAGACAATCGTACTCGGAGCAGGACGTGTAGGAAGCGCGATGGCAATCGACCTGGCCAAGGACAGCAACTTTGATGTCCGCATCGCCGATCGGGACACGAATCAGCTAACAAAACTGGAGCAAGCGCACGGAATTCTCGGCGAGCGTGTCGACTTCTCGTTACCCAGCACAGTGACTCGGGCGATTCAAGACGTCGATCTCGTCATCAGTGCAGTTCCCGGATTCTTAGGATTCAAGACACTTCGAGCCATTATCGAAGCAGGCAAGAATGTTGTGGACATCGCCTTCTTTCCCGAAGCCCCATCTGAGCTTGACGCCCTCGCACGCCGCGTCGGAGTCACAGCTCTTGTCGACTGCGGTGTTGCCCCTGGCATGAGCAACATGCTCGTCGGCCACGCAAGCAGCCTGCTCGATACGACGGACTCTGTTGCCATCTATGTCGGAGGGCTGCCAGCACATAGAGAGGGTTTGTTCGAGTATCGAGCTGTATTCTCTCCGATCGATGTCATCGAAGAGTACACGCGCCCTTCGCGAATTGTCGTAGACGGAGAGATCGTCATCCGCGACGCCTTATCAGAAATTGAGGTGCTCCACTTCCCAGACGTCGGGGATCTAGAAGCCTTTAATACAGATGGTTTACGCACACTCGCCCACACGATTGATGCTCCCAACATGATCGAGAAGACACTGCGCTATCCCGGACATGCCGAAAAGATGAAACTGCTACGCGACATAGGTTTGTTTGGCTCCGAAACCGTCGAATTGAGAGATGGAGCATCTGTCTGCCCAATCGACTTGACGACGCATCTTCTGTTCCCACTTTGGGAGATGGAGGAAGGCGAGCGCGATATCACGGTGATGCGCATTGAGGTCTGTGGAATGAAGGGCGGGACGAAACAGTGCTACACGTATGATCTCCTCGACCACTTCGACACAGACACAGGAACCACGTCGATGGCACGAACCACAGGCTATGCAGCCACGATGGCTGCGCGCATGCTCCATCAGGGGTTGTTCACTGACTCGGGCGTTTATCCTCCAGAATTCATCGGACGCATTCCCGCTTGTGTTGACTTCATGCTCAGCGGACTGCGCGATCGTGGCATCGTCTATCGCGAATCGATCACCACCCCATGAAGGAGGGAAGGCAGTGAGGACGCATCTCATTCCTGAAGTGGAGGCCGACCTCTGCTATCACGACTTGCCAGGAGACCAGCCTGCCATCGTCTACATTCACGGTCTGGGCATGGCGAGTTCGTCTTGGTTCCCCTATTGTGCAGCATACCCTGGATTGCGCGAGCACCGTGCTCTCCTCATCGACTTGCTTGGGTATGGATACAGCGATCGCCCCGAGACGTTCTCCTACACGATGGAAGATCACGCCCGAATCGTAGCTCATTTGCTAGATGCCCTTCATCTCAACGACTGCATCGTTGTCGGCCATAGCATGGGTGGCTCCATTGCCATTCTGCTTGCTCAAACGCGGCCAGACCTGGTGGGATCTCTCATCGTGGCAGAAGGCAATCTTGATCCAGGGCCCGGACTTGTCAGTCGCATCATCACGTCATTCTCTGAAGCCGACTTTGTCAAGAATGGGTATGCGCAATTTATGGCAAGCATGCTGGATGCTGGCGCTCGAGATTATGCTCATTCGCTCCGAGCAGCAGACCCTCTCGCCATCCATCGAAGTGCCGTCTCCCTCATCGTCGATCGGACGCCCACGTATCGCGAGATTCTTGAAGGACTTCCAATCCCCACCACCTATATCTTTGGCAGCGACTCGCTGCCTGATCCCGATGAAGCAGCTCTGAGAGATCAAGGAATCCACGTGGCCGTTGTGCCAAACTCGGGCCACGACATGATGGGAGACAATCCTGAAGGGTTTTCCAGTACAGTATCGTCTGCCATTCACAGAGTCTGAAAGACTGTTAGTGCTCTGTTCGGATTGAGAACAGGCACGTTCCACAAAATGAGGGAGGAGTTGCCATGAAAAGCCGTTGGCTCATGCTACTGACCAGTCTACTCGCACTGTCCATCTGCTTTACTGCCATTGCAAATCAGGCCAATATGAGCATTCAGTATGATATTCGCGTCAGCCTAGATACTGACGCAAACACACTGGTCGGGATGCAAACCGTTACTCTGACCAATACGGGTACCGATGCCATCGGAGAAGTACCCTTCGCGCTGATTGCCAATTGGGGAGCCGAAGCCAACCCCTATCTCCCTGCTGCACTATCAGATTCCCAGTACATCGCAGGCTTTGACCCAACGTGGACGAAGATAGCCTCTGTCAAGACTGATGAAACAGGCGAAGCACTGTCCTATCGTTTTGAAACCGCCCAGCCACTCTTTCAGACCTTCTCTCTGGCTAATGGATTCCTCATTGTCGAGCTCGCCTCACCGCTATCCCCTGGTGAGAGTACAACCCTCCAAATCAATTTCGAGACGAAGTTCGCCCGCGCCATGGCGATGGACAACTGCGTCTACAAAGATACCTACGTGTGGCGATTTGGGTGGAATCCCGTGGCCGTCGATCCCGAAGCATTTGGAGACACGTTTCAACTGCCATCCGCCGACTATCGAGTCGAACTGACCATACCCGAGGACTATCAGGCATTCGGCGGCGCCGACATCCAGCAAGAGATCGCAGCAGCTTCCGGCCTGAAGACGATTGAACTCGCCAATCACCACCCCTCCCGCTCTGTGCCCTTGGTACTCGGGCCAGATTTGAAGTCGGTCTCAGCGCAGTGGCAGGATATTGATATTGAAGCCGTTTATCTCCCAGGTGGCGAAGGCTATGCGCGTAGCGCGTTGTCCTATGCTGCCGACATCTTGGCCTACCACAGCGATCACTTCGGGGCATTGACCGGAGAACGCGTCGTCATCGCCCAAAATCCAACACCGGGATTCTATGGCATGGCAGCTGACGGACTTGTCCTCATCGGCGCGAGCATGATCGCGCTCAAGGACATGCCCGCTCTTGGCGTCTATGATCGTTTCAATGAATACCTGCTTGCCCATGAGCTAGCCCATTTATGGTGGGGTATTGGTATTGGAGCGGACTTCGATGCCGAGAACTGGCTCTCCGAAGGATTCGCCGAGTACTTGTCGATCACCTACTTTGAAGACCAGTATGGCGGGTTCGATCCCAACCTACTGTCTCATCTCCAACCCGGATTGGTTGAAGACGTTCTCATCGAACTAATGGGGAACCTCAATTTGCGCCAGCAGTCCGAAATGTCGTATCTGGCCTTGCTCCAAGCGCAATTGGATGAGGCGATTGTTCAGCCAGTCGCTGAATCGGAGTATGTCAACGGCTTGACGATACGAACCTACAGCAAGGGATATCTGGTTCTACGCGCACTCGAAGCCATCATCGGCGAGTCATCGATGCACGACCTCTTGGTCGAAACCCACGCTGCATGGAGCGGTCAGATCCTGACTGTCGAAGACTTTCGTGCGCTTGCCGAACAGCTTACGGGGAAGGATCTCGCTGGTTTCTTTGACGGCTGGCTCTATGGGGACGTCCAATACGATGTGGCGATTTCGAGCTTCGATACAACAGCGACAGATGCCGGCTACAAGAGCACATTGCATCTGTCGGGAACAGACGCCATCTTCCCCGTCATCGTCGAGGCAGTCTTGGAAGACGGCTCAACTGTGCGAGAGACATTCGAGCCTGGTTGTTGCTCTGCTGCGGATCCGTCTCTGGAGACTCTATCGCCCATCGCCTCAATCGCCCTCGACCCAGAAGAGATGCTCCCTGACAGCAACCGGTACAACAATCACTGGCCACGGTTGCTTGTCGTCACCCATCCGTTCCAGTCGGAAGACGCCTCGGACAAGAGATTCCCTCTGGATGCTTATGTCATCGACATCTCAGCACTCGGCATCACCGGCCGATTTCGGAATGACCATGCCTGGAGCCTCACGGCGCTTCCTCACATCGATCCTGAGACAAACTGGAATTCCAACGATCTATTACTCGATCTCACCGGCGTCTTTGCGGCGACGATTGGACGAGATCTGGGAATCTCCTTCACAGGGACGCTCACTGCGCTGGATCCGTTGACGGGATCAGGACATCTCAACTTTGCGCTCACAGCACTCGTTCTCGGCTTTTCTCATCCGCAAACGGGGATGGCTGGCCAGTACTGGTACCCAAGCTGGCAGAGCGCATTCACCATTGGCGCTCTGGGTGAGCTGGCAAGCCCAATCCCTTACCTGTCGCTCACTGTCATGCGCGACGACTCACTGTCCAGGGTCATGAGAAACGCGATAACGTTTCAATTGGGCATCCCTGGCTTCGGAACCAAACCCTTTGGCACAATTCAATGGCGTGTGGAGAAACGTTTCCGACTGGCGCCTCTCTTCTATGTGGATGTGTCGGCATCGCTTGCTGAGACGCTGTTTGAAGACATGCCTAACGAATTCCTGTTCGCTCAGGACGACCTTGTCGCCTTTGATTATCTACCCATGGGACATCATCAGCAGTTTGGCCGCATCGAGGTTGTGCTCCCGCCGCTGGTAAGAGATTCAGGCTATGCCATCCTCAATTTGACACGCTTGGATTCGATCACGCCCGTCGCCTTCGTCCAAGGAGGGCAAACCCAAGCCAACTGTACCACAGTCTGCGAACCAGGCATCCGGCTAGAAGCAGGCGCAAAGCTGATGTTCGTGTTCCCTGTCTTCTTGGGCTCAGCAATAGAAGTCGGCATCGGATATGTCCATCCAATCTACGGCGTCGATGGCAGTCCTCGCCTCTTCATTGACTTGGGAGATGGATTCTAGGCCTCTGCTGCCGTCTGCTTCAACACGATAAGACAGGCATCAACGACGGCTTCATCCAAGGCGCTGCCACGAAGTCTGAGCAACTCACTCATCGTGTCTTCCAGGCTGTGGGCAGGACGATAGGGTCGATGCGACATCATGGCATCTGCAATGTCCGCCACGCCAAGGATGCGTGATTCTATCCGAATCGCGTCTCCGCGAAGTCCTTGGGGATATCCTGAACCATCCAGCCGCTCGTGATGCTGAAGAACAATGGCATCAATGTCCCATGGGAAGGCAATATCCTCAAGTACCTCGTGGGCCGACATGACATGCGATTGCACAATCGACATCTGAGCACCAGATAGATGGCTCGGTTTGCTAAGGATTTCTGCTGGGATAATGACCTTGCCAATGTCGTGGATATTGGCAGCCAGTTCAATCGCGCGTAGTTGCTCTTGCGGCAGGCCGAGAATCTCAGCAATCCTTCGTGCAAGGAGGGCAACGCCCTCCTGATGTTGCTTTGTGTATGGATCTCGCAACTCGATCGCCTTCGCCAAGGCATGAATGATGCCCTCGTAGCTCTCCTTAAGTTGGCCAATCAGCTCGCGATTCTCGATGGTCACACCAGCAATCCCAGCCAATCCTGCCAGCAGGTCAGCATCGTCTGACTGATAGTGAGCTTGCTGATACGATTGCACCTGCATCACCCCGACAACCTTATCCCGAACACGCATAGGGACAAGTAACGCTGAAGACGGCAGAGAGCCTCTATCTTGTGATCCTGGCAACGCTGTCTCTTCGCCCTTGAGCCCAAGTTGATTCTGGACTCCAGACTCGGCTTTCGCAGTATGATAATCAGACACAACCAACGGCTTCCCAGAACGAACCACTTCAGCTAGCGGTCCTGCTGCGGGACTGCAGATGTCTTCTGGAGCTCTCTCCTCTCCATCGCAGACGATGTACATTGCCTGGACCTTATCTTGAACCGCATCGAAGTGTGAGATGATGAAGACATCTGGATCCATCACCGCCTTCACCTGCCGGTAGGTAGTCCGATAAACATCCGTCAGATCCAGATCACTACTGAAGCCAAGGGCCAGCGAAGCCATCGCCGTTTGCCTCTCTAATAGGCGATCCATCCTCACTTCATCTGACTTTCGCTTACTGATGTTCCTCGACGAAACGATGAGCCCCACAGTCTCGCTATCATCTGCTCCTACAAGTCGTCTCGACACGACGTTCGATTCGTGATAGACCTCTTTGCCGTCCGCCCCCACAAAGATCGTCTCAAAGGATGTTCCCCTGTCTGTCTCAAGAACTGCCTCCAACGATTGTCGCGCTGCATCACGGCGCGATTCCGCTGTATGGCTACAGACGTAGGTGCCAATTAACGCGTCAACCTTGTGGCCAAGCAGGCCGGAGTTCACGTGCTCAATCTTGAGGTCACGGCTGAGTATCATCACATGATCCGGGCTGCCCTCTGCAAGATCGCGCCAGCGCGCCTCGGATTCCT
>CAZKDW010000050.1:7311-9127 GCA_964551625.1 uncultured Thermotogae bacterium
GAGCTCCTGCCGCATTGATATAGGAAAGCTTCAATTCGGCATCGAATAACGCGAATCCCTCTTCAGCCGACTCCATGAATGCCATCCGAAGCTCTTCCGATTCGCGGAGTTGTTCCTCAGATTCCGAGCGTTTGTTGAGGTCATAGAACATGCACTGCGTGCGCGGGTAGCGAGTGTCTTCATCTTGCGCAATGCGCCCACTGAACGACACATGCAGTGTACTCCCGTCTTTACAGATGAGCTGCCAGACGGCGCCTTGAATACGCCCATCCGTGATAAATTGAACGAACCGCTGACGGAAGTTCTCTCGATGATCTGAATGGACAAAGTCCACGAACGACCGTCCCAGCACCTCATGCTTCTCATATCCCAGTTCGTCTTGCCAGGCTCTGTTAACCGAGAGAATCCGCCCATCTGAATCTAGCGATTGATAGGGGAACGGCGCATTATCGAATAGGGAACGAAGGAATTGATTTTCTTGTTGCATGCTCACCCTCTCCTGATTACCGGGAGAGCCTAGTCAATTTCATCGAGAAATTGAAATCGTATAGAGGATCCACAAACCGTTACCTTGTCGAGAGCAAAGCTCAGAGCTACCATCTGCCCCCATGACGCAACCAGCCAACAACACCGCTTGGAAACGCACTGCTTATTTATTCACTGGACACCTACTCAATGATGGGTTCGGTGCCTTTCTCGCACCGCTCCTCCCTCTGCTCATTCAGCGTCTCGATTTGTCTCTTGCCATGGCCGGTTTCCTTGGCACGGCAAGGATTCTGATGAACTCGCTCTTGCAGCCGGGGCTTGGTCATTTGGTCGATCGCGTGCAACGTCCATGGCTGGTCATCATCGGACCTGTACTGTCAATCACTGCCATGAGTCTCATCGGAAAAGCCAACAGTTACGCACTGCTATTGCTCGTCATGGTTATTGCCGGCGTTGGGACTGCTCTCTTCCACCCTGCAGCCGCAGCTCTGGTCGCTGCAGGAACTCATCAACGTCGTGGGTTGATGATGGCCTTCTTCTCCTCTGGCGGCACTCTCGGAGGTGCGCTAGCTCCCATCGTGATTATCGGATACACGCAGGCATTCGACCTGGGCAATACGCCGTGGTTACTGATTCCTGGGTTGGCATTGGTAGCTGCCTTCGCCTTTCCCCTTCGCCGCGTATTGCCCCATCCCGTCCGCCAGGCTCATGAGAAGTTCCGATTGGGACATCTTCCGGGTAGATTCGTCGTCCTTTGGACGGTTCTTGTGTTCAGAGCGGTCAGTGCAACAGCATTTGCCAGCTTCCTGGCCGTCCTCGTAGCCGAGCGGGGAGGCTCGCCATGGGCCGGCGGCGTAGCGATCAGCGCATTCTTGCTGGCCGGTGCTGCAGGCAGCTTCCTTGCAGGCAACCTATCCGATCGCTGGGGGCGCAAAGTCGTGATCCTCGCCTCGATGGCCTTGGCTACACCTCTGTACGTTCTGTTCTTACATGGCCCATCAGCATTGCTGCTGCCTGTGATTGCCGTTGCTGGCCTGTTCGACTTGTCCGCAACGCCAGTGGGCGTGGTTGCGGCCCAGGAGTGTATTCCAGGACGAACAGGTTTGGTGTCCGGCTTGGTGATGGGATTGGCTTGGGGCGTTGGCGGACTCGCCTTGACGCCAATTGGCTGGCTCGCTGACCAGTACGGAATCATCACCATCATGTCTTACGTAGCCTTGCTCCCTCTGGTCGGGGCGGGATTGATGTTCTTATACAAAGAAGCTTAGCCTGGTTCGAAGGGCGCGAATACGATGAGGCACTATGACGCAGATCTACAAAGACGAACTAG
>CAZKDW010000051.1:0-8821 GCA_964551625.1 uncultured Thermotogae bacterium
AGGATGGAGCGAAGATGAACATCGAGTTTATCGAAGCACTCGAAGAGATGGCGAAAGAGAAAGGGATCCCGAGAGAGGATCTCTACGATGCCATTCGAAAAGGCCTTGCAGTCGCCTATGAAGAAGAGCACGGCGAACAAGACGAGATCGAAGTAGAAATTGACACCCATTCTGGTGATATCAACATCAATGGTGATCGTATTGAGCTGGCGAAATTTGGCCGCATTGCGACTAAGAAGGCCGAAGAAACCATTCGGCAAGAGATCGTTCAGCGCAGGCGAGAAATCATCTATAATCTCTACGTGAACCGAGTGGGCGAGATTATCAGCGGATCGATTCACCGATTTGAAGGCAAGGATGTTTGGATCAATCTTGGTGAAGCAGAGGCCATTCTTCCGGAGCCTGAGCGCATTCCCGGTGAGCGATATCATGCAGGCCAGCGTCTGCGTAGCTACCTAGTGTCCGTGGAAGAGACTCAAGGAGATCCACGGATTCTTCTGTCGCGTGCTGCCCCTCAATTTGTCGAGCAGCTACTGCGATTGGAAGTGCCTGAGATTGAGGAAGGCATTCTGATCATTCGAAGGATTGCTCGAGAGCCCGGCCGTCGCAGCAAGGTCGCTGTCGAATCTCTTGATCGGAACGTAGATCCAATTGGCACCTGTGTTGGCGCCGGCGGTGCGCGTGTGCGCGTGGTCACGAGAGAGTTGTCTGGCGAGAAGATTGACCTTATCCGCTGGAGTGAAGATACAGCGCAGCTTCTAAAGAATGGCTTGGAGCCTGCATCCGTCATCTCGGTGGAGCTTGATGAGAAATCCAAATCGGCCAAGGTTCTCGTGCCCAATGACGAACTTTCTCTGGCTATTGGGAAGGGTGGACAGAATGTAAGATTGTCTGCCAAGCTCGTCGGATACGACGTGAAGGTTTCCAGCCCGGAAGAAGAAGAGGAAGCGTGAACGGGCATCACTCAGCCAGATGAAGACACCGATTGATCGGCTGCTTGAGGGCGTTTTTCGTATTGGTCGGTATCGCGCGTGGTGGGTTGTCATTGTGTGTGTTCTGGCGACAGGGCTTGGTGTCTACTACTCCCTCGATATCCCTTTCCGAGGTGCTCTCTTTGACCTGCTGCCTGTCAATGATCCCCTCATTGACGAGTACCGCGAGAATGAGAAATACTCAGGCGATGCAGTTGGTATTCTGTTTGAGATCATTGAAGATATCCCAGAAGCCAATGAAGATCGGGACGCTGTCCTCCTGCAGGGAGCTGAAAATCTTGCGGCGATCCTCAGGGAGAATGAGGAATTTACTGAAGTCATCTATCTGAATCAGATTTCGGAAAACATTCCTGACCAGTATGTTCAGCTGTTCAATCTGAAGGAAGAGCAACTCCAGCTGATTGAAGATAGCGTTACGCTTGCACGCGATTCCATCGGCAGCGGAGAGTTCGGCCTATTCACTGATGACATGCTTGGTTCCGAATATGCGACTATTGGCAGCCTCGATCAGGTTTATGAACTTATTGCCAGTGAGTTCAATGATGCCTTGATGTCTGGCCAGCTTTCTCTTGGCAATAGCACGCTAGGGGGGAAGCCAATCGAGGAGCAGCTAGATCTTATCACCTCCCTCAATGTCGGCGTGTTGCAGACTCTTGGGGGGCTGAACAGCCTGCCCACTGTAACAGGGGCGGTCAATAATCTGAGTAGCATCTTCATGCCAGACTCAGCAGACGAACTGCGCGCGCCTCAGGCGTACATCTCTGAGGATCACACACTGCTGCTCATGGTCGCTCAACCGCGCTATCCTTCGCAGCGGGGCGTTGAGTACTCCAAGTTGGTTACCAATTTGGTGGAAGCCAGCATCGAAGCGTCTGGTGTCGGGTTGCTGGGACTTCGTGTCCGACAAACGGGTATCTACTCGCTCAATACGGCGACTACGGCAGCCGTTAACAAAGACATGCTGCGCACAACCATCATCTCGTCGATTGGTGTATTTGTCATCTTTATTCTTGCCTTTGGCTCGTTCTTCTACAGTGTTATCGCGGTGATCCCGCTACTAGTCAGTGTTGTCTTGACCATGGCGTGGGCGAAATTCGCTGTTGACGGTTTTAATCTTGTGACGACGTTCTTACCAGCCCTTGTGCTTGGATTGGGCATTGACTACGCCATTCATATCATCTCTCGATATGCTGAAGAACGGAGCAGCGGCCGCTCACTAAATCGCGCGCTGCATACAGCAATTCTCACCAAAGGGAAGGCCTCTTTGTTCGCGGCAGTTACCACTTCGCTAGTGTTCATCGGGTTATTGACAGCGAAGTCTCGTGCTCTGTACGAGATGGGGGCCATCACGAGCGTTGGCGTCATGGTGGCGTTCCTGGCTACGCTCTTCTTGGTGCCTGCGTTGATCACATTGTCGCACCACTTGTTCAAGATTCGCAGAAAGGAAGGCATTGTGAGCCTTGCCCCGCGAATGTCTGGCTTCTTCCACCTGATCACAGGGAGGGCCCGTGCAGTCTTCGTTATCATCCTTATTCTTACATTCTTTGTGATATTCCAAGCTGCGCGTACGTCGTTTGAGTTCTCGAGCACGGATTTGATCCCCCGGACAGAGTCACAGGAAGTGGCCGAGATCATGGCGGAGAATTTTTCCAGTGGAGCCACGGGAGTAGGAAGCGTATTTACGTTCTATGCATCGACGGGAGACGAACTTCGGATAGCTGTAAAAATGCTGACTGACTACGCTCTTCAGCAGGAGGAATTTGGGCTTACCGATATCGTGGAAGGGGTTGAATCGCCGCTTGACCTCCTCCCAGTAAATCTGACAGATCAACAACAAGTACTCGACTCTCTCGATATCGATGCTTATATCAATCAGCTCGATATTCTTGGAGCCAGCCTCGACAGCAAGGATGATGCGTTAGCGCACATTCGAACGGTGATGGCTCAGTTTTCTTTGCTCCAGTTTGCCGCTTCTGCCAATGGTGAAATTGGACTGGCCAAGCAGGGAAGCGAGATCATGCGGCAATTGCGCGCAGTCCAAGACTTGATCGGGGCCGGAGGCATGGATATCGAGGCAACATCACTCAATTTGGCGGCACTGCGCGCAGCTTTGGCTGCGCTTGACGCCAACCTGGTGCAGGTAAGAGAGTTGCCTCCAGCAGAGGAGTTGCTGCGCGATGTGTTGCTTGCCTATCCAGAAGCGCTGCGCGCGCAAGCCTTAACCTCTGATGGTCGATTCGTCATTCAAGCGAGAGTAAGCCGTGCTATTTTCGATGACGACAATATGGAGAGATTCAAAGACTTTGCTGCTTCATTCTCTGATGACTATTTTGGGATGCCCCTGGTTGTTCAGCAGCTTGAGGGCTACATGAAGCGCGACTTCTATTTGTCTACGGGAATCGCGATCTTCCTTATTATCATCATCGTGTGGAGTAGCTTGGGTGGATGGATGCGAGCCCTATTAGCTACGGCGCCTCTCGTGCTGGGCTATATATGGATGTTGGGTGGCATGCGATTGATGGGCATGGACTTCAACTTCCTGAGTATTACTATCTCCCCTCTGCTGATTGGGATCGGTGTCGATAACGGTATTCACATCATCCACCGTACGATGGAAGAAAAGAGTTTGCGTCTTGAGGGCTCTGTTGAGCGAGGTGTGGGGATGACGGCCATTTCAGTGATTGTTACGTCCTTGACCACAATGCTTGTATTCGCCAGCCTATTGTTTGCACGTACACCGGGGCTGCGGATGTTGGGCGCCTCAGCGTTGCTTGGGATTGGCTTTGCTCTTCTATTCAGTCTCTTGTTCCTGCCGGCAGCACTCAAGGTTGAGGGTGGGAAGCGGGTATAATGCAAAACGTCGAGTGGAACAAAGGGGCGTGACGACGTGAACGTCTATACATATATCGGCTTTGGTATGAGCCTAATCGCGGCAATCGTGATGGGGTTCCTATTTGGCGGCATTCCGCGCAAGCGAAAAGAGGGCGAACTCCTCATTGCTGCGCAGGAAGAGGCTGAGCAGATCAAGAAGGACATCCTTACGGAAGGGCACCAGGAGATACAGGCCCTTCGAGAAGAACAAGAAGAGCGCGCAAAGCGCCGCGAAGAAGAGGTCACGCGTTCAGAAGAACGCATCTTGCGCAGAGAGGATCGACTGGGTCAAAAATCGACCTACCTTGAAAAGATTGAAGACTCTCTCAGAGAAGACGAAGAAACGCTCTCAAAGCTGAAAGAAGAGGGCGCTCGCCTCTTAGAAGATGGAAAGGCTCAACTTGAGCGCGTTGCCGGCTGGACACGGAAAGAGGCGCAGGAACAACTGCTAAAGACCGTTGAAAGCGAGTCTCAGCGATTCTTCTCCCGCAGGATCGAGGAAGTGGAGCGTAGAACAAAAGACGAAGCTGAACAACGGGCTGCGCGCATCTTGGCGACTGCTGTCCAGCGTTACGCATCCGAATATGTGGAAGAGAACACCGTAAGCTCGGTTCCTTTGCCTTCCGAGGAATTCAAAGGCCGGATTATTGGACGTGAGGGGCGCAATATTAAGACCTTCGAGGCACTGACTGGTGTAGAGCTGTTGGTTGACGACACACCTGAAATGGTAGTATTGTCGTGCTTCCATCCCCTACGGCGAGAAGTGGCTCGGATGGCGCTCAATCGGTTGATTGAAGACGGGCGTATTCATCCGGCTCAGATCGAAGAGAAGGTGCAACGAGCGCAATCTCGATTGGCAGAGCGAGTCAAGGAAGAAGGCCGCAAAGCGGCGTTCGATTTGGGAATCGATCTCCATCCTGAACTGGCAACACTTTTAGGGCGGCTTCGCTACCGTACAAGTTATGGACAGAACCAGCTTACGCATTCTATTGAGGTCAGTGGCATTGCCAAGACGCTGGCAGAAGAGCTAGGTGTCGATGCGAACCTTGCAAAGAGAGCGGGCCTGTTGCACGACATTGGAAAGGCTGTCGATCATGAAGTCGATGGCCCCCACGCTGTGATCAGTGCTGATTTAGCACGTCGATATGGCGAGCCCAAAGAAGTCGTACAGGCGATAGCAGCCCATCATGAAGACGTGGAGCCTACAGGCATCATTGATATCATCCTCCAAGCGGCGGATACGCTTTCTGCTGCTCGGCCGGGAGCACGGCAAGAAACATATGAGCGCTATATCCAGCGGCTGCATGATCTCGAAGAGCTGTGCCGGTCGTTCCCTGCAGTGCAGGAAGCATTCGCGCTTCAGGCAGGACGTGAAGTTCGAGTGATGGTTCATCCTGAACGGGCAAATGATGATGTATCCGCCAAACTTGCGTATGACATTGCCCGAGCGATTGAAGGAGAGTTGAACTATCCGGGAGAGATTAAGGTTAACGTCATCCGGAAGACGCACTACACGGAGAGTGCAAAGTAGCGCGTAAGAAGTAAGGCTCTTGTTCCCTGAATCAGGCGGTCAGAGTGAGCCATGCGAGGAATCGAAAGCTGTAACGACAAGGTTGTACCGGCATCCGCGGGTTTGTACCATGTCGCGGTAACCCAATCAGGAGTTAAGGAGTGACAACGCAATGTCCGGTTTCTTTAAACGATATCAAAAGGTAATTATCTGGGTCGTCATCGTCTCGTTTTTCATCGGCGGAGTCGCGCTTGTTTCGCTGAACCAGGCAGGAGTATTCAATCAGTCGAATGGGGATGATTCGAGCGGATTGAACATTGCGATTGTCAACGGAGAGCCCGTTCTTACTGAGTCTGCAGCAAATGCTGCTCAGACAATCCTCAATCAGTATATCTCGTACTACCAGCAGATTGGGCAACCTACCAATGATCTCACCGTTGGCGCGAAAGGCTCTCTCTTCTTATTGGATCTTCGCGCGCAGGGATTGCAGAGGATGATTCAAGAGGTTCTCTTCAGCCAAGCGGCGGATGAACGCAGCATTCGAGTTTCCAAGGACGAAGTTAATGAATCATTCACGTCTCAATACAACAAGATTCTCGCCGACAACAACCTGACAGAAGATGATCTGGAACGTATTCTGCTGGATCAACAACAGCAGTCATTGAACGACTTCAAAGACTCCCTGCGTGCTGACGTGGAGCTTCAACTGCGCGATAATGCCCTTCGTGGGGAAATCGTTGGCGTCATTGTTCCCACAGACGATCAGCTGGCTGAGTATATGGAAGCCAACATCTCGCAGTATGATAAGTCAGAACGCATCCATGCATCGCACATCCTGGTCGCTGATGAGGCTGTCGCGCAGGATCTGTACGAACAGTTGGTTGCAGGCGCTAACTTCGCTTCCCTTGCTAGCGAGTATTCAGTGGATGCGGGCACAAAGGACCAAGGCGGAGACCTCGATTGGTTTGAGCGCGGACAGATGGTGTCTGAATTTGAAGATGCTGCGTTTGCACTAGAAGTTGGCGAAATCAGTGAGCCTGTCCAGACGTCGTATGGCTATCATATCATCAAGCTGATTGACCACGAAGCTGCCTACACGCCAACGTTGGATGAAGTCAAAGATGAGGTCCGCGATGCCTACATTGCAGACAGAGAATCCACAATCTTCAATGATTGGTACGAAGCGTATTATGCGGGTGCCGAGGTTGAGATCACAGAGCCGCTCGTCAACGCACACTTGATGCAAACAGACGATTTGGACGCAGCGATCGCAGAATACGAGCGGTTGCTTGCTGAGAACGCGGTTTCCGATCCCTACTTTGAATACTACATTGGGCGGGCTTATGAAAGCCGTGGCGTTGAGTTGGCTGCTGAAAGAGCACCTTTGGAAGATCTGGAAGAGCCAAGCGAAGAAGATCTCGCCAAGATTGAGGAGCTTAGGGGATTGAGCCAAGTAGCAGAAGCCAATGCTCTTGAGCATTACCTTAACGTTCTCAACGAAGAGGCTGTTGAAGCGGACGACGCCTTCGTTAATCGTGTACTGGCGCTCGATCCAGGCAGTGCAGACGCCCGATATATACTCGGTATGCTCTATGCCGATCGTGGTAATGTGATGCAGGCGGAAGCGCAGTACGATGAAATCATTCATGAATCGCCAGACTACATCAGGGCCTACATCGCGTCAGGAGATCTGGCTTTCCAGATTGGGCAAACACTCAAAGCGATCATCCGATTTGAGGCTGCTTTGGCACTGGATCTTGAAGACAGCAGTTATCAAGCCAGCCTTTATCTTCGATTGACAAAGGCCCAGTTGGGTGTCGGACACCTAGACGAAGCTGCTTCTTACATCGAACAGCTGATCGAGCTGGATCCAGGGAATGGAGAAATTGCGATTGTTCAAGGAGATCTAGCTGCTATGCGACTTTCTGCAGCTATTGATGAGCGCGATGCGCTCGACACTGTGGCGGAGCGGACTAGTGAGCAGGATGTTCAGTTGGCAGATGCTCAAAGTCGAATCGTGAAATTGGAAGAAGCCGCTGTCTCATACTACGAAGCTGCCATCGAGCGATTGGGATCACTACTTGACCTCCAGCTGAAGCTGGGGCAGGTTTACCTGCTTGCCGAGCGCCTGGACGATGCTGAAGAGGAATTCCGCATGATCCTAGCTCGATCTCCGTATCGTGTTGAAGCGTACGAAGGATGGGCTGAAGTGCTGATCGCCGAGGGTAACATCGAGAAGGCGCTGGAGAACCTCTACTCTGGATTCTCTCGATCCTTTGATGGTGAACAAAAAGAGCGGATTGCCGCACGAATTCTTGAATTCGCACCAGACGATGTAGCCATGCGATTGCAGTATGCGCGGCTTCTTGGACAGCAATACAAATGGAGTAGTGCGATACGCGAATACGGCCTAGTTCTTGCAGCCGAACCGACGAACGTCGAAGCGTATTTAGGCATTGCCGAAGGGTATCGTAACCGGCAAGAAGGCGAGTCCGCTCTTGAATACCTGCAACGCGGGATCGATTACGCGACTTATGATTCGCAGAAGGAAGACCTGTATGATGCGTTGATCGAAACCCTGCAAGATATTGCAGGTGCTGGTCAGCCCCTATCAGCAGATGGTCTGAATGCCAGAATTGACCTAGCCAAGCTATATCTGACGCAGGATCGAGATGCCCGAGCATTGGAGCAGCTTGAACTCGTACAGTCTGATAACGCGGACTATCGTTTGGATGAAGTCAACACCCTCATCATCGAGGCAGGCGGAACGGTCGAGCTTCCTACAGTCGACACCCCAGCTGAGGACGTAGCCCCATCTGACGACGATGTACCGTCAACCAATGACGGTTCGGATGCAGCCGCGGATGAAGAGTAGCGAGAAGTTCACAAATCTTATCGATCGAATTGCTCGTCTGCGCGATCCCATGGATGGTTGTCCATGGGATCGCGCCCAAGATCATGTCTCCCTCCGGCCATACATGCTGGAAGAAGCTTATGAGGCCATTGCTGCAATCGATTCAGGCATCCCTGAAGCCTTATGCGATGAGTTGGGCGACGTGCTCCTGCAGGTTGTGCTTCATGCGCAGATTGCTTCCGAGAGCGAGGCGTTCTCTATTGATGATGTCATTGATGGTCTGAATGCCAAGCTCGTTCGAAGGCATCCGCACGTCTTCGCGGATGGTTCCAGCGATTTGCCTGCGATCTTGCGGCAGTGGAACGATATTAAGTCTCGCGAAAAACCGACCCATAAAGCTATTTTGCCTCCGCTTGTGGCCGCGCGAAAATTCATCGATGCTCGGATAGTACGGAACGAACAGTCGCTCCATGCAGAAGGATTAGATCCAGAGGCGCAGGCAGGGCTAGGAATCCTCACGGCCATTGCTGAATCTTGGAAAGGCGGTTTCGAGCCAGAGATTGCGTTGCGCAAGGCAATGGATGCACTGAATGG
>CAZKDW010000052.1:0-8778 GCA_964551625.1 uncultured Thermotogae bacterium
CACGATACAACAAAAGCCGACGTTGCCGCTGCTACCTTGGCATCCATCCCAGACATAAACAGAAGGGGAACGATAAGCGAGCCCCCACCTCTTCCAATGAGCCCGGCCAGGAACCCCACAGCTCCACCGCCAACGAGGCGAACGCCCGTGTCAACGCCAGGCGTCTGTCTCTGACGAGAAGGCCTCCATCCAGACAGCATGAGAGCGGCTGCAACAATCGTGAATAGGGCAAAGAGAATCAGAAGCAGCGTCTCGGAAACACGGATATTCAGCCAAGCCCCAACCGGTGCAAAGACGAGCATCACCACAGCAAGTGGCAAGGCTTCGCGCCATGCGATCAACCGTCGTCGTCCGTACGTTACAGCAGCCGAGGAACTGTTCACGACATTGAGCAACATCCCCAAGGGAATCGCCTCCGTCTTCAGATCCAGGCCTACCCAGAAGAGAATCGGGATGTACAGCTGAGAACCCCCCATTCCCAACATGGAGAACACGAACGAGATCACAAAGAAGAGAGGTGGGACAAACCAGCTAGGAGCCATTGACAATCCTCCAGTAAGTAGCAACAAGAATGCAAAAGAATACGCTCTTGGCAACCCACATTGCACACAGCTTGCCATAGCTCGCGGGCGGCACACAAGTCGCCTTATCAGAGAGAGCATCTCCTAATCTTCCGTTCTGTAAACGCAAGTCGCAATCGAGAGACAGCGCCTTAAACGCGAAGAAGTGAGGCGCCGTCCTCCTTCCAGCATCCGCCGCGCAACCAGCTATAATCGCACCATGGCCATTCGCATGCTTCTCGTCGACAATGCTGTGCATCGGCATCTATTCAAACCAACGTGGCACTGGAAAGCGCATCTCAAGGGAATCGAAACACAGGTCATCAATCTGCCCTCAGGCAGAACGCCGCCTGATCTAGCCAACTTCACTCACATTATCCTTACTGGCTCCGAAGCTTCGATTGTCGAACCCAAGCCGTGGTTTGAAGCCGAGGTTGCCCTGATTCGAGAGGCCGTTGATCGCAACATCCCCATTCTTGGATCCTGCTTCGGTCATCAGATGCTTGTCTATGCCCTTTCAGGTCAGCAGTTCGTACAGGTCTCCAATCCGCCTGAGGTTGGCTGGGCCGACGTTGAAATGACAGGCAGCGATCCTCTGTTCGAGGGGATTGCCAGCCCGTGGCGAACGTTCGTTTATCACTTCGATGAAGCCGTCGACCCGCCACTGCCGTGGATCAAACTGGGGAAGACCAAGCATTGCGACACACACGTGCTCCGCTACGGAGAGCACCGCGCATGGGGCGTTCAGGCGCATCCCGAAATTTCATCCCGCAAGGCGAGGTTCTTCATCCGTGCGACACTGCTTATGGGAAGAAAGTCGTCGGGCCACATCTTCCATGCCCTACGAAATGCGCCTCCGCCGAATGATGTTGCCGACAGGATTTTGCAGCGCTTCCTCAGTCAATAGCTCAGCAGATCTCAGAAATGACATCAGGCTACGCTTGCTGAGCACGTCGATCAATCTCTCGGTTTAGGTACTCGCCAATTGCTCCGATGTTGGCAGCAATCCGAATGGGACGATTGGCAATTTGGGATCTTAGTTCGGGGATCGAGTCGTTGTGATAATGCGCCTTGAACTCCGTGAACTTGAGTCCATGAGCCGTTGAGATAACAACCACTCGGTCTGAAGCATCAATAACGCCCTCCTCTACCTCCTGCGCTAGGCAAGCTAGAGCGACGCCTGTTTGCGGACAGGTATACAAGCCATGCAGGTCGGCTCTTGCGGCCGCGTCAGCTAGCGCTTGCTCACTGGCCTGACTCACTACGCCATCCAGCTCTCGTAGCACCTTCACAGCACGCTCGTAGCTGACAGGGTTCCCGATGCGGATGGCAGTGGCAAGTGTTGGACGCGCAGACTCCGGTTCCAAGGTCTCGAATCCTTTGAGGTAGCTTCGATAGAGCGGATTGGCATTCTCCGCTTGTGCTGCAAGAATTCGTGGCAGTTTGCTGATGAGACCCAGCTTCTTCATCATTGCTAACCCCTTGCCGAGGGCGCTGACATTGCCAAGATTACCGCAGGGAATGACGATCCAATCAGGCGGGTTCCACGCGAGCTGTTCGACAATCTCTATGGCCAGCGTTTTCTGACCCTCTATCCGCAACGAGTTCTTGGAGTTGGCAAGATAGAATTGTGGATCCATCGACACTTCCTCAATAATGTTCATACATCCGTCAAAGTCGGTTTCTAAAGCAAGCACAATGGCACCATTGGCGAGCGGCTGGACAAGCTGAGCATCGGAGATTTTCCCTTCAGGCAATAAAACAATGGTAGGTATTCCAGCGCTGGCTCCGTAGGCGGCAAGTGCGGCTGATGTATCACCAGTTGACGCACAGACGACGGCGCGGATTGGAGATCCGCTCGCCTTCATCTGGTTCACCTGCGATATGAGAACTGTCATCCCTAGGTCTTTGAAAGACCCGGTTTGAGTCGTGCCACATTGCTTCATCCACAACTGCCCAACTCCGATCTCCTGAGCCAGCCTCGGCACTGCGAGCAGGGGGCTCCTTCCCTCTCCCAGCGAAACGCGGTATACGGGATCGAGCGAAGGGAGGACCCATTCAGACTTACTCCAAACGCCACTGGATTCAGGCCCCACCATTTCGCAGGCACGCTCGCGAAATAGTTGTTTCCATTCATCTGCCGATTTGGATTCCAAGGCGGCAAGATCATGTTCCACGTCCAGCAAGCCCCCACATTTCGGACAATGGTAGATGTCCTGGTCGAGGGCGTGGCGTCCTTCGCATCCCCTCACACAGGTATACCAGCACCGCATGCCAGACATCATCGTCGCCCGCCCACAATGTGGGTTCGAAGGGCATGTAATGGCAATGCCTGCGAATCGGAAGGCGCGCCAGGAGGGTAGCAGGCTTCGTCTGGCTTGTCTGAGAGGCCGAAAACAAGGCACCCCTTGGCCTTCCAAGCCTTAAGAACCGTCCAGACTTCCTCTGTAATAGCAATCTCCTCATCGAGGATTGAGTCCCTTGATGCATCCTCAGGCAGGTGCCCCATCAGTCGAGCCGTGCACCGAAACTCAGCCTGTCGAAAGGCGACAAACGGCGTGGGATTGCCGGCAAGCACCTGCTCTCGAACATCATCATGGAGTCTGACGATGGCCGGAGTAAGAAGACCTCGTCTTTGTTCCACATCGTTGACCAGACCTTGGATTCCCACGATGTCGCCATTATCAACTGCAGCACGCAACGAGACCAAATCAAACAAACCACAGGAAACGAGCAAAGATGTATAGGCGACCGCATCCTGATTGTCCTCCGTGAGCACATGAAGTGCAGGACTGTTCACGTTGTCATAGATCTCTGCAAACTTGTCCCAGAGAACTAGGGTCGCACCCAAAGCATCACGAGCCACTTCGTAGGCTGCCTGCTGCCTTGCCTGATCAATCACGCGATCATTCCGTCCGCGTGCGCCGAGCAGCGTTTTGTCAATGTCGACAACAACGATGGTCGACGAATCACAGCCGAAGCCCTCATCTGCAATGCATTCCTTGAATGAGGCGATGTCATCCCACTGATTGGACTGGGTGAGTTGCTGATCGTCTGCCAGCCATTGAACATCTTTGGAGGCTTCAGAGCATTCGTCAGCAATGAACGCACGCCCCTCCCACTCCATCTCCCGACATAAATTAGAGAATGCAGCGACATCATTGTGAATCGTATCTCCAACATAGATTAGATACGCAGCCTTTCCGGCTATACCCGAAATCCTTCGGGCCTCGATCAGAATCGCACCCACCACATTGGCATAGTCCGTCTGAGCTTTGCGCGGGAGGATTCCTGCCCCTAGCCCAAGCCGTTCCCTTAGATCATGAATTGTCGGCAGTCGCCGGTCAGCGGGAACGAGGCTCCGATAGACCACATATTCACCGAACACGTCAACCAAAGACCCTGTCGCATAAGATCTCATTTAATGTAGCCTTGATGAATCAGCAACTCGCTGTTGAGAATCGAGCCGCCAGCGGCTCCCCGTATCGTATTGTGAACAACAACAACCAGACGAAGATCAAACACTGGGCACTTTCGAATTCGTCCAACACTCACTTGCATGCCAGCCCCGGCATCCCGATCAAGTCGAGGTTGCGGGCGATCGGCTTCAGAACGCACAACAAGAGGAGCGGCTGGTGAGCTTGGCAAGTTGTGCGCTGCCTCAGCGCCACGAAACTCGACCAATACTCGTGTTGCTTCTTCGGGCGTTGCCGGTTGCTCGAATTTGAGAGACAGACAGATTGTGTGACCATCGATCACCGGGACTCGATTGGTCTGTGCGCTAAGAAGGAAGGGGGCTTCCACAAGCCGTTCGTCCGTCACCTGGCCAAGTAGGATTCGCGCCTCTCGTTCCATCTTTTCCTCTTCTCCCGGAATGAGGCACAGAACATTGTCGAGGGCATCGAACGAAGACACACCAGGATATCCAGCGCCTGAGACAGCCTGCATGGACGTAGCCATCACCGTCTTCAGACCGAACGCATCGGACAGTGGCTTCAACGCCAAGACAATGCCTGTGGTCGTGCAATTGGGATTGGTCACCAAGAGACCGCTCCAATCGCGTTGCCGTCGCTGAACATCAATGAGTGAAGCATGGTCTGCGTTGACCTCGGGCACAAGGAGCGGAACATCATCGGCGAACCGATAGGCAGACGCATTGGACGAAATCGCCATTCCCGCTTCCGCAAATGCGGGCTCAATATCACGTGCTGCATCAGCTGGAAGCGCGGAAAAGACAAGGTCAATTCCATCGAACTGGCGGGGATCGAGTGACTGAACCGTCATTGGCTCAACAGCTTGAGGTATCGGTGTAGGTAACCGCCACGTACACGCACTTGCGTAAGATTTGCCAACACTGCGCTCTGACGCGGCCACTGCGGCAACGTCAAGCCAGGGATGGCCGTCAAGCAGTTGAATGAAGCGTTGGCCAACAGTCCCTGTTGCTCCGAGAATGGCTACTGTTTTTCGTTTCACACTAAATCACCTCTTCATGAATGGCGAGAACTGCATCTTCCACGTCTCGCTCAGTCACAACGATTGAGACACTACATTCCGACGAACCCTGCGCGATGGCAATAATGTTCACTTCGTGGCGATCGAGCGCCATGAACAGTCGTCCGGCAACGCCTGAAATACCCCGCATCCCGGCTCCCAGAGCCGTCACTACACAAACATCTGCCAAGGTGCCAACACAATCGATCTCACGACGCGCAAGCTCCAAGGCGAATTCCTCGTCCAGCTCTCCCGTCACACACGGAACGTCATCTGAAGGGATGACAAAGCAGATGGATTGCTCAGAGGATGCTTGAGAAATCATCAGTACGTTTGCCTTGCACCGTGCAACTGCTTCAAACGTTCGAGCAGCGATTCCTGGCACACCAAGCATTCCACGTCCCTCGACTGTGACCATCGACAGCCCGCGGACGTCTGTCACTGCCTTGACCGTTCCAGCCACCGGACTCACTTCAGCATCAATTCTCGTTCCCTCCACTTCTGGATGGAACGTATTCTTGATCCACAAAGGGATTCCCTCATCAACAAGAGGGCGGATGGTTCGTGGGTGGAGGACTGCTGCGCCAAAATACGCGAGCTCGCCTACCTCTCCGTACGAAAGCACAGGAATGACACGTGCATTAGGAACGAGTCGCGGATCCGCAGTCAATACGCCATCAACGTCAGTCCAGATCCAAACGTCATCTGCGTCAAGTGCTTGGCCAAGTATTGCAGCTGAGAAATCGCTTCCGCCTCGGCCTAATGTCGTCGGCACACCCTCGGTGGTTGCACCAATGAAACCGCCGATCACTGGAATCACTCCTTCCGATATCAGGGGGATCACCCGATCGCGGCATTGTGCTCTCGTTTCATCCGTTAACGGTGCAGCGTCCTGAAAAGTGTCGTCCGTAGCAATCACAAGCTCCGGCTTCACCGATTGAGCTGAGACTCCCAGCCCGCGCAGGTGCGCAGCCAACAGCAAAGCAACCAGCGGCTCACCACACGACGTTGCCCGGTCCAAAACACGCGGCGTGGCCTCTGCAAGAACATGCACGCTCTCACAAACGGCCGTGTATCCGTCTATGATCTTCTTTGCATTCACCAGGACAACGGCTCGATCATCATGCGCGTGGATCAGGCTCTCAGCCGCTTCACGGGTTCGTGACAGAATCCCATTGGCAACCTCGCAATAGACAGAGTCGTCACCAGCTGCAGCAGCTAATACGCCGCGCGTCAATGCGTCAGTTACACCACCCATCGCGGAAACAACGACAACGTTGCAATGCCCCGCCATTGTCTGCTCTTGGATGATGGCGGCAACTCGGGCAATCGCTTCTGCATTGGCCACACTGGTTCCACCGAACTTCATGATCCGAGTGCTCACAAGCAATCCCCCCTTGCCAAAGACTTCTCGGCCAGGTCGATGAGATCACTCAGTACACCTGCAGCCGTTACTTCCACTCCTGCGCCAGGACCTGTAACCGTCAAGGGGTGACGAGAATATCGTTTCGTTCGTAGAGTCACGCAGTTTTCCGGACCTGCAAGGGTTGCAAATGCACTCGACGGTGAAACGCTTGTCATGCCGACCCGAATACCCTCCGGAGAAACCTGGGCTAGATACCGAAGCACCTGCCCGCTTTGGGCCGCTTCGTCGGACTGCATCTTCAATCCTGCATCTAAGACTGAAGTTGACGAGAGATGTGAAGGCCCACCCATCTCGTCATCGGCAATGAACCCCTCAAGTGCCACAGATGCTAGCTCCACAGGCCATCCAGCAGATCGAGAGAGAATGACAGCCTTTCTCGCCACATCGCGGCCGCACAAGTCCTCGCTGGGATCAGGCTCCGCATAGCCAAGTGATATTGCCTCAACAAGGGCTTGAGAGAAGGGGATACCTGCAGACAACTGCCCCCCCAAGAAGCCCAACGTGCCACTCAAGGCACCCTGTATTCCCTCGATGTGATCGCCGGTTCCAACCAGGTTGCGCAACGTAGACATGATCGGCAGTCCTGCGCCAACAGTGGCCTCATAGCGGACTCGAGGATGGTCAAATAGGAGGCTTGAATGCTCCCACTCCTCACATAGGGGCAACTTGTTCGCCAAGACGACGCCAGCACCTGCACTGAGAACGAGGCTCCAGATCGCAGCCATTCCTGGTGCCGCAGTCGCATCGACAAACAGAGTTCGCGGCGTAGACAGCTCCGGTAGGCTGGCAATGGGTAGAACCGATGAAGACACCGCTCGAATCGATTCCCCCTTTGACTTCGCATGAAGCACGTCGTCTATCACAGCATCTGCAAACCCTTCATGGTCATGCAGCAGGCCGCAACGATCAGCCATTCCCGTCATGCGAAAATCGATGCCGCGCTCCGATTTCAACCGGCACGAGGTGCCCTTCCATTGCCTGATGAAGGCCCGGCCGACACCTCCAAGCCCCACGATCACCAAATCCAGACTCCCGTTACTTGCCACTGGTCACTCCTTCAAGGCAAAAGAAAAAGGACCGCAGGTTCTCCTGCAGTCCAGCTCGCTGCCATGCTTCGAACCATCCGAAGCTAGGCAGCCATCATCGTCATCGTGCCAATAACAAACCAGGAGTACGCCACGTCATTCACTATGCGTATTCCGAGTTTTGCCCTGGCATTCATGCAACAAACATACGGCTAATTGGTCTAGGTGTCAACCATCCTCCTCTGCAACGCAGATCTGAATGAAACGCGAGGTGATCGCGCAAGCTGACCTATCAACCCGAGGCTAGGTGTCTATTGCCCTGCTCGCTTGCGTGGCTGCGTCAGCATGTAGCCGGCTGCAGCCAGCACGCCCACCAGAGCGACAATACCCCACAGGGTCACGGGAGAATCGGCCAATCGATCATAGAGCACGCCGCCCAAGAAGGGGCCCAGCGACCATCCCAGTGCTTCGGTCAATCCGAAGAATCCCATATAGCGTCCCATGCGCGCAGCGGGAGCCATGTTGGCGACTGCAGCCATGGACACGGGAGAGAACGTAACTTCGCCGAGCGTAATGATGACCATCGAGCCTACGAGGAATCCAAAACTGGGCGCTAGCCCTACGCTGAAATAGCCGACAGCGTATCCCAGACATCCCAGCACGAGACCCCAGCGTATTCCAACGCGAGCGGCCAACCTTGCTGCTGGCCATTGGAACAGAACGACGGCAATTCCGTTGATAGTGAACAGCCATCCCAATTGCACTTCTGATATACCGATTCTCTGGGTTGAGAATACAGCCAGCGTGCTGGCAAATTGTGCCATCACCATGAACAGCAAGACACCCCAACCACAGAAGATGAGAAATCGCACATCTCGGCTGACATCGAGAACCCGTCTGAAGGCAAACCGTTCAGTTTCGACTGTATCGAGTGATTCTCGAATGAACAGGATGACAAGAATGACGCCAATCAAGCTAGCAACCGTCGTCAGCACAAACAGAGATGCATAGGATACGGAAATGAGGAAGCCGCCCACAGCCGGGCCGATAGCCCATCCTGCATTGGTGCCGATTCGAAATAGTGCGAACGCTTCGACGCGGTTCTCTGGGGCGACAACATCGGACACCATCGCCATGAGACCAGGACGAATCGTGGCGCCAGCCATTCGGATGAGCAAGAAGATGCTGCCCACAGCCCAGACGGACCAACGCAAATAGATGGCGATCGCCATGAGCGCGAAGACGACGACGCGTGCACCCATACCCACAAGCAGCA
>CAZKDW010000053.1:0-5050 GCA_964551625.1 uncultured Thermotogae bacterium
GAAGCAGTACTGGCGATTCAAGGCGGAAACGCCCGATGCCATCCTGTTCTATCACCTTGGCGACTTCTACGAGACGTTCTACGAGGACGCTGAGACCGTGTCGCGAGAACTGGATATTGTCCTGACAGCGCGAAACGGGCATCCGATGGCAGGCGTCCCCGTTCGCCGTGGCGATGCCTATATGCAGCAGCTGCTACAGCGTGGCTTCAAGGTGGCGGTTTGCCAGCAGGTTGAGGATGCCAAGAACGCGAAGGGATTGGTCAAGCGGGATATTGTTCGCGTTATCACACCGGGAACCGTCTTGGACGAAAGCCTGTTGGATGCAGGCGTCAACAATTATCTATGTGCTGTGGATGCGGTCTCTGCGGAAGGTCCCTTTGGGTTGGCCTCTCTTGATCTCTCCACAGGTGAGTTTATCCAGACAACAGCACGGTCATCCGATGAACTAAGGGATGAGTTGGTCCGTCGCTCTCCGAGCGAGCTTCTGCTGGCGCAGGATCATGTACTGCCGATTGAGGTCACTGAAGGGTTCTATGCGACGCATGTGCCTGCAAGCAGTTTTGCGATTGACAATGCGAGTGCCTTCGCCCTTGGAGAAGACGAGGCTGGGCTTCGTGCAGCCGGTGCGCTTCGAGCCTATGTAGAGAAGACGCAGAAGGCTGTGCTAGTTCACATTCGGCGCTTGGTATCGTATTCATTGGCCGACCATATGGATTTGGATCCGTTTACTGTCAGCAGTCTTGAGCTGGTGAAGCCGCTTCGGGAAGGACAAGAGCGAGGTACGTTACTTCATGTGTTGAATGCCACGGTGACAAGCATGGGGCGACGACGATTGCGCCGCATGATTCTTGCTCCCCTGACGAACAAGACCGAAATCCAAGGGCGATTGGATGCCGTAGAGTACCTTGTTGGACAGGTGCAGCTACGCCAACAACTAAGGGAGCGGATACGCGAGATTCATGATATCGAGAGGCTTCTTGGCCGTCTGGGCGCCCGGCGCATGCGCCCCATGGATCTGCTAGCACTGCTCAGCTCTTTGGAGCGGATCCCCGTCATCACCGAGACATTGGCAGACATTGGAATCAGCAATGAGTTAGATAGTCAGACCGGCACAGTGGCTCAAGAACGATTGGTCTCGATTCGCGCGAGGATGGCATCACCCGAGATTGAGGCTTTGGCCAACGAGTTTTCGGGCATGTTGGTAGACCAGCCTCCTGTCGATGTGCGCGACGGCGGATTGATTCGCCCTCACTATGACTCCGAACTAGATGTCCTACGAGAAGAGATGAGATCAATCCGATCTCAACTTACAGACCTGGAGAGCAAGGAGCGCGAAGCCACGGGTATCTCAACGCTCAAGGTCGGCTATAACCGTGTGTTTGGGTACTACATTGAGGTGACTCGGTCTCAAACGGACAAGGTTCCCGACCGGTACGCTCGGCGGCAGACACTGGCCAACTCAGAACGATATGTGACGGACGAACTGCAGGGATATGAGGAGCGAATCTCGATCTCTGATGAACGAGCCAAGGCGCTGGAACTTGAGCTCTTTGAGGCTGCCCTCGATCGCCTGATGGAGCAAATCCCCCTTCTTCAGACTGTGGCTGATGCGGCCTCTGAATTGGACGTCTTCTTGGCGCTTGCGGAAACCGCGCATAGCTACTCCTATGTTAGGCCGACATTCACTGACGATCATTCGTTCTTCGTGCAAGGTGGCCGACATCCTGTCGTGGAACGATTGGAGGAGTTTGTCCCCAACGATCTCGATCTAGGCGATGGTCGTGACTTGGTTATCCTGACTGGCCCCAACATGGCAGGTAAGTCTGTGTACTTGCGCCAAAACGCCATCATCTGCCTGATGGCTCAGATGGGATCATTCGTCCCTGCCAGCGAAGCGCGATTGCCCATTGTCGATCGAATCTTCGCACGTGTCGGCGCGTCGGATATGCTTGTGGCTGGAATCAGCACCTTCATGATGGAGATGCTGGAAGTGTCGACCATTCTTCGGAGGGCCACTGCCCATAGTCTGATCATCCTCGACGAGATGGGGCGAGGCACGAGCACATTCGATGGTGTCTCCATTGCCTGGGCTGTGGCGAGAGAATTGGCCACTCGCGTAAAGGCCAAGACGCTGTTCGCGACACACTATCAAGAATTGACGCGCTTATCTGACGACGTTGCCAATGTTCTAAATCTACATGTGGCAGTGAAGGAAGTCGGCAAGGATGTCGTGTTCCTCCATCGAGTGGAATCTGGCAATGCGCGCGGCAGCTATGGCGTGCATGTCGCTCGGCTAGCTGGATTGCCTAAACATGTGACAGACGCAGCCGACGCGATTCTTGAGCAACTGCTGCGCGATGCCCCACTCTCTACCTTGGGAGGGAGAGACGCAGATGTGCTGGCTGAACCTGTGCCGTTGTTTGGCGCTGAGGATCATCCGGTCGTGAAGCGCCTTCGGAAGATTGATCCAAACATGCTAACGCCCCTTGAGAGCCTCCAGATCCTGGATGAGCTCAAGCGTCAGGTTGACTGAGGAGAGCGATGACTGAGCCGATTGCCCATGTGCATCAACCCGTTCTGTGCGCAGAAGTCGTCCAATTTCTGTCCCCCTTGGCTGGCAAGACGATCGTGGATGGCACGCTAGGCTTGGGGGGGCACACCGAGGCGATGCTTCAAGCAGATGCCAGCGTGACAGTTATCGGAGTGGATCGTGACGCTGAGGCGCTTGCCATGGCTACTGAGCGATTGGCAACCTTCGGATCTCGCTTTCGCGCTGTGCATGGAACCTTCGGGCAGCTAGATGAGCATCTGGACGGTCTTGAGATTCAAGCTATAGACGGCGTGTTGTTGGATATTGGTGTCTCATCCCTCCATCTCGATGCAGCCGAACGTGGGTTTAGCTTCCGGCGCGACGGGCCATTGGATATGCGCATGAACCGCCAAGCCCCTGAGACAGCGGCGGATTGGATTCATACGGTGACGGAATCTCTGCTGACAGACGTCATCTATCGGTTTGGCGAAGAACGATATGCCCGGCGAATTGCCCGCACCATTGTCAGAACGCGAGAGTCCAGCCGAATTGAGTCGACGGCTCAATTGGCTGACATTGTGCGCAAGGCTGTGCCCGCGAAATATGATCATCGCAGGCTCGACCCAGCGACTCGCACATTTCAAGCCATTCGCATATTCCTCAATGATGAACTGGGGCAGCTTGAAGCTGGCTTGGCAATCGGATTCGAGAGGCTGGCGATTGGAGGAACGTTCGTCGTTATCAGCTTCCACTCGCTTGAGGATCGTATTGTGAAACACTTCTTTCGTGAGAAGGCGAAGGCGTGTGTGTGTCCTCCCAAAATGCCGGAGTGCGTGTGCGGAAAGCAGATTGAAGCAGAGATCTTGACCCCGCGGCCGCTCACAGCGACGCCCGAAGAGCTTGCTACCAATCCTCGGTCTCGCAGTGCCAAGCTTCGTGCTGCCACGCGCCTATGCTAGCCTGCTGCCAATGACAGCTGTCTAGTGAAGAACTGGAGAATCAGGGTATCCTCACACGGTGAAGAAGATGAGGATTCGCAAGAGCAAATCTCGTTGGTCGATGGAGCCGTCTCGTGACCCTTCACGCGAGGCATTGCCCATGACCACCCTCCTTGGTGGTATCGTCGCGGCAGGGGCCATTGCCGGACTGTGCTTTCTCTATATTTGGCAGGGGAACCGCATTCAGGAGCTGACTGCAGCGTATGAAGAAGCCCGAGAGCAGGTCGAAGCAGAGCAGGAGATCAATCGCATCTTGAGTGTTCGTATTGACGAAGCTTTCTCTTTGGAGCGTGTCGCTCGTATTGCCCGCGACCAGCTTGGCATGTCTGAACCAACCATCATCCACTATGTACCTATCCCGACCGACTAAGTCGGCTGATCGAATCACCCAAACGCGCGGGCGAATCATGTTGGGAATCTTCGCTCTCCTGCTCGCAATCATCCTCGGACGGTTCGTTCAACTACAGATTCTCCAACATCCCTACTGGCTGGCGCGAGCACAAGCATCTCAAGAACGATCGATTGAATTGCCTCCTCAGCGAGGCGCGATTCTCGATCGCTCGGGCACGGTCCTTGCCGTCGATGTAAAGGCCCTGGCGATTGCCGTGGACGCGGTCAACATCGTCCATCCCGAAGCTGCTGTTGCCATCCTCTACGATGAATTGTCGATTTCTCGCACAGAGCTCGAGTCAACAGTGTTTGGCGACTCCTATTTCACGTGGATCGACCGGAGAGTCGATTTCGACACAGCCCAACGCATTCGCAGTCGAGCTAGGGAAGCTGGTGTCTATGGGCTGATCTTTCTTGACACGTGGAAACGCTGGTACCCACAAGGCGAACTTGCATCCAATCTGATCGGATTTGTGGGAACAGATGGGCACGGGCTCGAAGGCCTGGAGCTTGCCTATGATGAGAGACTTCAGGGTGTTCCCAACGAGGTCCGGGTGTTGGAGGGAAACGATGGCCGTACATACGATGTTGACCTCATCGAACAGGGGCGGGCAGGCGATGATCTGATCTTGACCATCGATGCCGGTCTCCAGTTCATTTGTGAAGAGGAGATCCGAACTGGTGTCAGTCGTTTCCAAGCATTGGGCGGGATGATCGTCTTACTGGATCCGCATACGGGCTACGTGCTTGCGATGGCGCAAGACAAGGGCTATGACCTCAACGAGTTTTGGAATTCGACATCTGAGGAACGACGCAATTTGGCCGTAACCCAGCTGTTCGAACCAGGATCGATCTTCAAGGTATTTACTGGATTGGCTGCCCTCGACAATCACGTGGTCTCTGTCATGGATACATTTAATGGGAACGACGAGATCACCGTGTCTGGACACACCATGCACAACGCGGATCATGAATCCTTTGGGACCGTAACATTTGGCGAGATCATCGAGCATTCGATTAATACAGGGATGATTCGCGTCGCGCAGCTCTTGGGAGAAGAACCGTTTTACGCTTTGTTGACATCGCTTGGGTTCGGACAGAGCACGCATGTCGGATTGCCCGGCGAGGAGTC
>CAZKDW010000053.1:5150-6673 GCA_964551625.1 uncultured Thermotogae bacterium
GGCAAGTCGGGGACAGCGCAGAAGGCAGTTCCGGGGCAAGGCTATGTTGAGGGTAAGTACACATCCTTGTTTGCCGGCGTGATCACCGCCAATTCGCCAGACTATGTCATGCTGGTCGTGCTAGACGAAGTTCAGTCAGGGCCAGTGGGAGGGGGCTATACGTCAGGACAGATCTTCAAACGAGCGGCTGAGCGATTGATTGCGCACGAGCGGCTGATGCCCTTCTAGAGATTCGTGGTTCGCGTCAAGCAGGGACTAGCGTCGGTCCGCCGCTATCGGCGGATGTGAATGGCCAACATCGATAAGTCGGCCTGCGAAACTCCGGGCACGCGGCTTGCTTGACCGAATGTGCTTGGGCTGACCTTGGCAAGCAAATCGCGCCCTTCGATGGATAGGTTCGTCAGGCTGCGAAAATCGATGTCATCTGGGATCCGCATATTTTCAAGCCGACGGAGCCGTTGGATCTCTCGGTCCTGCTGTATCAGGTAGCCAGCGTATTTCCCTTCGATCTCGGCCTCGCAAACCACGGCCTCGGGGAGGCCCTCGACGCGCATCAAGTCGGATAGTTGGATGTGCGGTCTGCGAAGCAACTCGAACAAGCTGGCCCCGTTGGTTGTCAGTGGCGTGCTGCCTCGTGCAATCAAGCGATCATTGATGGCATGGCTAGGGCCTACGCGCGTTTGATGCAGATCATTCAACAGAAGGTCTAGGCTTTCTTTGTGGCCAACAACCTTGTCATAGGCGTCGTCAGGGAGAAGGCCAATTTGATGTCCAATCTCAGATAGCCGAAGTACGGCATTCCCTTCGCGAAGGGTAATGCGGTATTCGGCTCGTGATGGAAGCATACGATAAGGCTCGGTAATACCCTTGGTGACGAGATCGTCGATGAGCACGCCGATGAAGGATTCGCCCCTTGAGAGGATCAACGGATCCTCACTTCGAATCTTACGTGCGGCGTTGATCGCAGCCATCAAGCCTTGGGCTGCCGCTTCCTCATATCCCGTCGTTCCGTTGATCTGGCCTGCGAAATAGAGGCCGCTGATACGGTGAGACTCAAGTGTCGGGTGAAGATGGAGTGGATCGATGAAGTCATATTCGATGTTGTAGCCATAGCGTTCGATGTGTGCGTTCTCCAGGCCAGGAATTGAATGCACGATTCGTTGTTGGACATCGGGTGAGAATGCTGTGTAGATGCCCTGGAGATAGATCTCCGTGCTGTCAATGCCCTCAGGCTCCAAGAATACCTTGTGGCTGGTGCGGTCGGGAAACTTGACGATCTTCGTCTCCAGCGACGGGCAGTGTCTGGGGCCTTCTCCATTGATGAGGCCGTTATAGTTGGAGCTTTCCTTGAGGTATTCGGTAATGATGCGATGCGTTGTCTCATTGGTATGGGATACGTACACAGGCAAGTCATTGGCCAACACGCGCGGCTGATTCCAGAACGAGAACGCCAGTGGCTGATCGCTCGTATCCTGCCGCTCCAATTGCGACACGTCAATCGTGTCACGATGAACACGCGGTGG
>CAZKDW010000053.1:6773-8705 GCA_964551625.1 uncultured Thermotogae bacterium
CACGGCATCTTGCCGATCTCATCAAGATTAATCGTAAGAAGAGCCGTCGAGGCTCCTAGGCGGCTGGCTGCGAGAGCTGCCTCGCATCCGGCATGCCCGGCCCCGACGACGACGATGTCATAGGCTTGCATGAATGTCTGCTGTGGCTAGTCCTTGCTTGCGCTCTTTAGCCAACTGAGTAGCTCAATCGGCACGGGGAAGACGATGGTCGAGGCGTTCTCTGCCGAAATATCGTTCAATGTCTGCAGATAGCGCAGCTGAAGTGATGTTGGATTACGCTCCATGATGGCTGCGGCTTCCCCAAGCTTCGTGGCTGCCTGCAGTTCACCCTCAGCATTGATGACCTTGGCTCGACGATCGCGTTCAGCTTCTGCCTGTCTGGCGATGGCTCGTTGCATGTCAGACGGAAGCTTGACGTCCTTGATCTCCATGTTGACGACCTTGATGCCCCACGGGTCGGTTTGCTGATCGACAATCTGCTGAAGCTGCATGTTGATCTTCTCGCGTTCGCCGAGAACCTGGTCGAGTTCGAAGCCACCCAGGATGCTACGGAGCGTGGTCATGGCAATTTGGCGCGTTGCCTCGATGTAATTCTGTACCTCGACCACTGCGGCGTTCGGGTCCAAAACGCGGAAGAACAACACAGCATTGACTTGAGTCGAGATGTTGTCCTTGGTAATGACCTCTTGCGGAGGTACATCCAGCGTGATGGTACGAAGACTGACCTTTATCATCTTATCAATGATGGGGATGATGATGATCAATCCTGGTCCCTTTGCTGCAACCAGTCGCCCTAGGCGAAAGATAACACCGCGTTCGTATTCGCGAACGACTTTGATCGCGTTCATCAAGAACAGAACGATGATGACGCCGATAGCTCCGAGAATGGGCAGAGTATTCATGGTAGAGCCTCCTCATAACGATTCGATGCCCATGGATGGTAGGTTGCCGTTCTGTGGTTGTCAATTGTGACTCGGTGCATCTGGCTTCGTATACTAGGTGCCGAGAGGTGAGATGATGCCCCGCCGCCCGCTGATTGCTGGAAATTGGAAGATGAATAAGACTCCTCAGGAGACGCAGTCGTTCATAGAACGGTTCCTCGCTTCTTCTGATGACGTATCTGATTGCGATATCCTGTTGATCCCTCCATTCACGAGCCTCGATCGAGCAGGGTCCCTTCTCGATGATACGAACGTGTTCTTGGGAGCGCAGGATATGCATTCCGCAACCTCGGGCGCTTACACGGGGGGAATCTCTGCTGCCATGCTGAAGGCGTGTGCATGCACATTCGTGTTGGCAGGACATTCCGAGCGCAGGCACGTGTTTGGTGATAGTAATGCTGTTGTGAATGAGAAGTTGCAAGCGGCGCTTGGCAACGATCTTCGCCCCATTCTCTGTGTAGGGGAGGCGCTGGAAGAGAGAGAAGCTGACCGCACAGAATTCGTGCTTGACGAACAGCTGGTCGGCGGATTGATGAATGTCTTGCCTGCAGAGCTAACACAGATTGTCATTGCCTATGAGCCGGTATGGGCGATCGGAACAGGACGCACAGCGACACCCGAGCAGGCACAAGAAGCCGTCGCGTTCATTCGCGCTTGGATTCGCAAACACTACGGCGAGGCTGCCGCAGACGCGATGCGGATCCTGTATGGCGGCAGCGTGAAGCCGAGCAATGCGAAGACTCTGCAAGCGCAGCCAGATATTGATGGCGCGTTAATCGGAGGGGCTGCGTTGGATCCCGATTCATTCGCGCAAATCATTGTCGAAGCAATGTCTTCGTAGGGAGACGATCCATGCTGAACACGATTCCCAACAGAATCACCATTGGCCGACTGCTGTCCGTGCCTCTGTTGATGTATCTCATCCTGTCTGAGTCTTCTGTTGGACGGATTCTCGCGGTCATCCTGTTCTTTCTGGCAGCTGTTTCTGATG
>CAZKDW010000054.1:0-8669 GCA_964551625.1 uncultured Thermotogae bacterium
GAGAGACTGCAGTGCGCAATGTAGACACAGCGTCGCACATGGACGTAGCGTCGCAACCTGTGCGCGACGTTCTTCTTCATCAGGCTGCAAGGCCGCTCTGACAGTTGGCTCACGCTCTCGACTGGAGAGCGGCATCATCAGGTATAATCGTTACAGCCAAAGTGAAATCGGCTGGATAGAAATCGATCGTTGATAGGAGCGTATCATGAGCGTTAAGTCGAAGAAGCGAGCGCTTCTTGTTGTCTGTTCTCTATTCCTTGTCACATTCCTGGCAGGTATGGTTCTTGCCCAGACTGTTCAAGATGAGAAGAAAGCGCTAGGCCAGACGAGCACTCAGAGCCAGTTCTCGTATCAGAAGATGGTACAGAGCGAGGAGTGCACGCAGCAGATGGCCCAGAACCAATACACCTATGAGAAGAAGGTTCAAAACAAGACTGCAAACAGCAAAATGACGCAAAGCATCAATGGTAGTAACTCCGCGAGTCAAGGGCAGCAGGAGGACCAAGGACAGCAAGGGGACCAAGGGAATCAAGGCGACCAAGGCGACCAAGGCGACCAAGGGAATCAAGGCGACCAAGGCGACCAAGGCGACCAAGGGAATCAAGGGAATCAAGGGAACCACGATTCTCGTAACAGCAATGGCGGCGGAAAGAACTAGCTAAACTCTCAAGGGCGCATACCCGCCGTCGCGCCCTACATTGCGAGGAATATGATATGCGAGCAAGAACCGTCCTATCCATATTGCTTTTCGCACTTCTCGTCTCTGGGCTTTCCATAGGCGCTTTCGCTACAGATACGATTTACTACGCAGCCGATGCAACACTCATCCATCAAGTCTTGTCCTCCATGGAGCTTGAGTACGAAGTGATGCTAGACAACAACGACGACCCCACATGGACGTTCAATCATCTGGGCATCCTCATCACGATCATCTCGTATGATAAGGTCTCGTACGGACACTACGGGTCTCTCCTCTTCTACACCGGCTGGACAACGGATGCGGCGATTTCTCTTGCCCTGATCAATGAGTGGAACAGTACTTCGCGATTTGGTAGGGCGTACATAGATGACAGTGGCGACCCTGTAATTGAGCTTGACCTGTTGCTCACCGGCGGCGTGACCGAAGGCACAATCCAGGAATACATCACCGTCTTTGCGCAAGCTGCATCGAGCCTCGGAGTTGCTCTTGGCCTGTAAGCGCAAGTTGCAATCAATGTATCTCCCTCTGTCCGTAGATCACATTGTCTTGCTGCGACAAGACACGCGCGCACAACCTATCTCTGTTCGTTCGTAGAATACTCTCCAGACAAACCGCGTGAGGTGCCATTGCAATGCGACTGACCCGAAAAGTGTTCCATGACCTAGCTATATGGATGATTGCATTTGGTCTAGGAATCGGCATTGTCTTCCCATTTTTCGTCATCCTGCTTGGCGTTCCATCATCGACTGCACTCACCCTTCCCTTCTTCTTAGCATGTCTGGGCGCAGGTGCAGCCGCTGGCGTCATCAACTTCTCCCTCGCACGTGGCATCGTTGGCTCTCGCATGAAGGTGTTGGCAAGGGCGATGAAGCACATTGAAGAGAATCTGATGACCATGACGACGACAGGGAATATGGCTCAGTGCACGGCAGAAGAGTGCTTGATTGACGTCGACTCTGAAGACGAGATTGGCGAGAGCGCTGCCGCCTTCAACCGACTGGTCGAGTCACTCGCACACTCCATGGAGACTCAGGCCGCCGTCCGCTCCTTCTCAGAAATGTTGACAAGCCAGTTGGAGCTTGAAGGATTGGCTCAGCAAGCATTGCAGCAATTCATCGAACATACCGGGGCAGCTGGCGGCGCCATCCTTTGCGAATCTGGCGGAGAGCTGAGCGTAACAGCCTCACACGGGCTGAAAGATAGTGACTCGCTCGCACAAAGCGATCACATCCGCCGAGCTGTTCGTACTGGCGAATCGCAGGTCATTCGCATGCCCGACGATATCCAAGTCGACGGCGTTATGACACACTTCCGCCCCTCGGAAATTGCCATCCTGCCTGCGATGTACAAGGGTATCCCTCTCGGCGTTATCCTACTGGCCACTGCCGATTCATTCGATTCCGATGCAAAGACGCGCATGGAACTATTCAGGCAGAATTTCGGGCTGGCACTGAACAATGCCGTTGCCCATGATCGACTGCAACGACTCGCTGCCCTAGACCCATTGACCGGTGTGTATAACCGCCGTTTCGGCATGAGCCGGTTGCATGAAGAATTCGATCGTGCCGTTCGCATGAATGCACCCATGGGCGTCCTCATGATGGATATCGACCACTTCAAGCAGGTAAACGACACGTATGGACACCTCGTGGGAGATCGCATTCTGATCGCTGTCACGCGAATTGCCAGAACCATTCTCAGAGATGGCGATGTTCTCATCCGCTATGGTGGAGAGGAATTCCTGGCCGTGCTCCCTGCCGCATCCTGCGAAGACTTGCGCCTTGTCGGAGAACGAATGCGCCGCGCTATCGAGGACAGCTCGGTCGCCGAAGGTTCACAGACCATCCGCGTGACGATGAGTTTGGGGGCAGCTGCCTATCCAAACCAGAATGTCGAGAAAGAAGAAACGCTTGTGCAGCTTGCTGATGATGCCCTGTACCAGGCAAAGGAATCAGGCAGAAACCGCCTCGTCTTGTCTCGCTGACAGCAGTCTCACTTCAGATGATCATCGAGCGAGCCCCGCGTCAGGGCTCGCCTTCCTCTTCTGTGGGCATACCAGAGAAGATCGCACAGAAGATCTTCGATCCGTTCTTCTCTACCAAGTTAAGACACGAAGGAACGGAACTCGGCCTGTCGATCAGCTACGGTATTGTGCAAGAACATCATGGAGAGTTGACTGTAGAAAGCGTGCCGGGGGAGTACACACGGTTCCATATGGACTTCCCGATAACCGTATCGACAGACAAGCCGTCAGAGTCGGCCTAGCGACGTCAGCCTTCTCGATTTCAAGAGAGCGCCGCACACACGGCGCAGTTCGACTGCTGGAAGTGTCGCGAACACAGCGGGAGTAAGTGGCTGAGAACGTTCACGAGGAGTGCATTCGCCACCGCATCAGTTTGGAAACCTGCAGGCACGTACGATGCCGAGACGGAGCGCATCTGCAATCTGATAGCCGGCCACTTGTGCAAACGGCGCGCGCACACTGCGCGTAAGGCACGACATGCTGTACTATAAATTCATTGCATGTTTCGGAGACGGGTTTGATCGAGTCACTTCTTGTGAGTTAGTGAGGGCAGAGACATCTTGACTTTCTACAGTAAGAGGGCGCTTCCGCAAGGAGGAAGAGTGAAACGATTGACAGGGAGAACCCTGCAAGTCGCCATGCTGACTGCATTAGCCATCTCACTACTCACCGGTCATCTAATGGGAAGTGAGGTTGGCACAACGGCGCCCATCATGGGTGGGGAAGTCGTGATCACCTTTGGCAGCGGAGAACCACCACACCTAAATCCCGCTCTGCTGTCGGGCTCAGCTATCTGGACCATCGGGGCTCAACTGTTCGCAAGCCCGCTGAGATATGATGACGACTGGAATCCCCTCCCCTATCTAGCCAAGGCATGGGAGGTTTCTGAAGACGGCTTGGCCGTTACGCTGCATCTTGTCGAAAGGGCAACCTTTCATGATGGGCATCCAATTACTTCCGAAGATGTCGCGTTTTCGGTGATGGCCGTCAAGGCATATCACCCCTTTCAATCCATGTTTGCTCCCGTGGAGAACGTGGAAACACCTGACCCAAGTACAGCCATCCTGCGACTCTCACATCCCCATCCAGCCATCCTGTTTGCCCTGGGTGCCCCTCTGCTGCCCATCATCCCGAAACATATCTATGGCGATGGCCAGGATCTGATGACGCATCCTGCCAACATGAATCCCGTCGGATCGGGGCCGTTTATGCTTGAAGACTGGCTTCCTGGTAAATCAATCACACTAAAGCGCTACGATGACTTCTTCATCGAGGGTCGGCCCTATCTCGATCGGATCATCGCCCTTTACGAAGATAAGACGGCTGCCCAAGTGATTGACCTGGAGCGCCAAGAGGCTCACATAACAGCAGTATTCGCCGATCTCGACGGCCTCGATCGGTTAAGTCACAGCGATCACCTCGTGGTAACAGATAAGGGCAATGTGGCCATCGGCCCGATTAACTGGCTCGCCTTCAACCAGCTCCGACCTCCACTTGATGATCAGCGCGTCAGACAAGCCATTGCCTATGCCATCGATTGCGACTTCATTGTCGATTATTTGCATTACGGCAGGTCGCAACGTGCGGACAGTCCGATCTCGCCGGGCAGCCCATTCTACAACCCCTCCGTGCCCGACTATGCGCTCGATCCCGCCGAGGCAGAGCAATTGCTCGATGAGGCTGGATATCCTCGGCAAGACGACGGAACGCGGTTTGCGCTCACACTCGATTACTTACCCATACTCCCCTCCCAAGAGCACGATGTGGCCTATTCCATTCAGCGCGATCTTGAGCAAGTTGGAATCGAGGTGATGGTTCGAGATTCCGCAAACTTCGGTGCATGGGGGCAGCGGATTGCTGCCTGGGACTTCGACATGACGTTAGACATCGTTTTCAACAACGGCGATCCAGTGATTGGCGTCCATCGAACATACTTGTGCTCCAACATCCGCCAAGGCGTCCTGTGGTCGAATACGCAGAACTACTGTAACCCGACTGTCGATGACCTGTTGGATCGCGCACTTGTGGAGACCGACCGCGAAGAACGTGAACGCCTCTATGGCGCATTCCAGATGGTGGTTACACAAGAGCTTCCGGTTCTCTGGATTAACACCGTTCCCTTTCACACAGTCTATCACACGGGGCTTTCCAATCCTCCGCTAACCATCTGGGGAATGCATTCGCCGTTGGACGAGCTCTACTGGCACGAGCTGCCTGATTACGGCTACATGACTCCGCCTCACGTAGATGCAAGCGAAGCCGGGTCACTCAAGGATGTTGGCGCTCGCACAATCACACTGATCCAAGAACATGGATTGCACGAAGCAGACGCGCTCCTGAGAGAAGCAGACGGCGACTTCATCGACTTGGAGGGAACAGGACGCCATCTGCTTGCATTCACACGCGAAGGCACTGTCTTTCTTGACACATCCGACCAGCTTCATCCTGGAATGGAGATCGCCCCGTTGCTCGATTCTTCAGGCACAAGCTTGCTTGATGAATGGATCACAGCTGCAGATGGGAACGGGTATGTAACTCTCGAAGGCGCATGGCCGCACCCCACGACCCAGGAGCTTGATCCGCCGCACTGCTGGTGTGGATGGCTCAGTGAAGATGAGCTAGTCTGCGTACTGGAATGGAGACACGAAGAATGACGCGACGGCAAACAGGATCCATTCGCTTGCGTGTCTTGCTTCCCACTCTATTCGTTGTCATTGGAATGGTCTGCGGCACGGCCGTCTCCATTCAGACATTATTCGTTCAGCGTCATCAGCTACTAGTATCAAGCCAATTGGCGCAGAAACTATCACTGATCGACGAAATTGTCATCGCCAGCAAGGAAGCTGAGGGGCAGATTTACCGGATCGCGATGCTTGGAGCCATGCAATTGTCGCCGGATGACGCCACTGAACTTGTCGCCGACCTTCAGATCAATCTGGTAACGATGACGATCTTGGCCGGAGAGATCCAGAGGCAATTCGAAGATGTTGCCGCTGTCCCGCCAGAACTAAGAGAACGCGTCACTCAGTATAAGCAGGTCGCAGAACAGGCAGCGGCAGTCGTGTTAGAGAACCCCACACTGGGGGTAATGTTTATCCGTTCATCAGAAGAGTCCTTCGAGGCGCTGACAGATACTCTGTCTGCAGTACGCGCTTCGTCCGAGTCTGCGATTGCTGCGCTTGAGCGTTCATCTGAGATACGGACACAGAAGACGCTTTGGATACTCGTTTCGATTGTTCTAGCACTTGCAATTGGTGGGCCCATTGTGGCGATTGTGACAGGGACGAGGTGGTTAACTCGCCCTCTTCTTGCGCTTTCGTCATCGGTCATCGGCGTAGCCACCGGGAATCTCGATCACAGCGTGCCAGAACTTTCACGAACTGATGAAATTGGAAAGATCGCTGCAGCTGTAGACATCCTCCGGCGCGGAGCCATTGAGAAGCGCGAGGTAGATGAAGCTCTGAAAGATTCCGAAACGAGGCTTCGAAACATCGTTAACAACGCTACCAACCTCTTCTATTCCCACACCCCTGACCATCAATTGATATACATCAGTCCACAAACGCGTGAGTTCTTTGACTGCGAGCCAGAAGAGGCATTAGGACTCTGGACAAACTTGGCGACAGATCATCCGATCAATGCTGTGGGGGTTGAGATCACAGAGCAAGCGATTCGAACCGGCGTACGTCAGCCGCCGTATGAGCTAGAGCTAGCCGGAAAGAAAGGCCGTAAGATCAGGGTCGAGGTCCGCGAGATGCCCGTGACCCACAATGGGAAGACTGAGGTTATTGTGGGTTCTCTGACCGACATCACGGCCCGGAAGAAAGCAGAAGAAGATCAGCGATCCATAGAAGCGCAGCTACGCCAAGGCCAAAGGCTCGAATCTTTGGGAGTCATGGCCAGCGGCGTCGCCCATGAGATTAACAATCCACTGATGGGGATGATCAACTACGCTGACCTAATTGCAGATCGGGTTCAAGACGCCAAGCTGCGCGAGTTCGCGACTGGAATCATGTCAGAGGGACAACGCGTGGCGACCATCGTTCGCAGCCTTCTCTCCTTCTCTCGTCAAGACTCGGAAGAGCACAGCCCCGCAAGACTAATCGACATCATCGATGCGTCACTTACACTCGTTGGCTCGCTGCTGAGAAAGGACCAGATCATCATCCAGTGCGACATCCCCGAAGGCCTCCCTCTGGTGAAATGCCGGGGTCAACAAATCCAGCAAGTGATGATCAATCTGCTAACCAATGCTCGCGCCGCACTGAATGAACGCTATACAGACTATGATGAGAATAAGCTCGTTCGCATCACATCTCGTCTGACTGACATAAGCGGAGCCAGCTGGATTCGAACCACAGTCGAAGATCACGGCGTGGGCATACCAGAGAAGATCGCGCATAAGATCTTCGATCCGTTCTTCTCTACAAAATCAAGACATGAAGGGACAGGACTCGGCCTGTCAATCAGCTACGGTATTGTGCAAGAACATCATGGAGAGTTGACTGTAGAAAGCGTGCCGGGGGAGTACACACGGTTCCATATGGACCTACTTGTAGACAACGGCTGGACTCATAACGGGGCGAAAGCAGAAGAATAGCACTCGCACACGTGCTCGGGATGTCTGACGCCAGAAAACCTGACTGAACAGAAGCAAACGAGGGCGACGTCTGTCGCCCTCGTTCGCTTTGCACCGCTTGGTACTCGATAGGTCTAGAGGCAGCTTCGATCCTGCAGTCCGCTGCCTGCACCCTGACCAAGTCCGCCACCTTGCCCGGCTCCGTAACCCGAACCATCCAGGGGACGGTTTCCAGCGTTGCCCTGGCCGAGCCCTTCGCTCTTTCCATATCCATTGCCGTCGAGCGGCCGGGTCCAGTCCGCGTCTTCAGAGTTCAGGATACCGTCGCCATCCGCATCGCGCTCATAGAGATCGCAGTCTCCTGTTGCTTGCTGCTGCGGGGCCCAGTCTGTGGTATCGCTGAATCCATTACCAGCTACTGCTACGATTCCGACGGCCAACAGTGAAACGATGGTAAGTCCTGCAATCAAGTTTCTTACTTTATTCATTTGAATCTCCTTGCGTACCTAAGATAGACGTATCATGCGCCCAGAAGGTGAGCGAGGATGGGCAAAATTGTGGCAGCTGCGTGAGCAATTGATGGAGCAAAAATGAGAGTGCTTTGTCTATTCTGTGAACGAACGTCGAGCCACGCCCGTTGGGACAGTCCCCGCATGCGTCACGTGTGGCAAGAAAGGCGCAAGCCATCCGCACTACGCTCATCGCATGTCACTAGACCACACGATATCGACGCCATCTTTTGAGACGGGCAGACAGATAGCCATCGACTGATGGCAGTCAGAGCCGGGCAGTAAAAACTACGGAGACGTACGAAACTAAGGCCTACAAGTCTAAGCGGAGATGATCCTCGTGTTGCAGCTTGATGATAGAGAACGTCGCACACAGGCGACAAACCCGCAGGGTTTGCGACGCCACGCACCTATGCCACGCTGTTTGTTAGAGTCCAGGAGCGCGGTGTATTGAAGGTTTAGCAAAGAGCGATGTGAACAAGCGACCATCGCTATCATCTTCGGAAAGTTAAGTAAACGCCGAGCGAGTTCGGCCCCGAGGAGGAAGCGAATCGCCATCAATCTGCGAGAGGCATACCATGTCAGGGGACAGTCCCTCCAGGGGACTGTCCCCTATCCTACAGATCTTCATATAGGCGGCCGATTTCTACTCGCAAGCAGCGTTTCCATTGAGAGCTCATAGCTTCGTGCATACGCGCACGGTATACTCAGCACGCAATTCACAGACAGCGAAGATCGGACGGAGGCTCAATGGCATTGAACCATCGCGCGTTTAGGCTGGGAACAAAGATCGCATTCTATACGTTCGTTTTCGGTGCCATTATCGGAGTTACCCTTACCCTCATCTTCTCCCAATAC